>JBEEON010000077.1:0-17408 GCA_041191625.1 Actinomycetota bacterium
ACTTCTGCATGCCCACCAAATCGGCGTGACCGGGGCGGGGGCGAGTCAACGGCGCGCCGCGGCCGGATTCGAGTTCAGCGGGGTCCACAGGTTCGGGGTTCATCACCGTGGTCCACTTGGGCCATTCGGTGTTGCCGATACGCAGAGCGACGGGGCTGCCCATGCTGGAACCATGACGAACACCACCCGAAATGTGGACCTCGTCGGCTTCGAACTTCATGCGTGCGCCACGACCATAGCCCAGACGACGACGCGCCAGGTCGGCACGGATGGAATCCAGCGACACAGGCACACCGGCAGGGAGGCCCTCCATCACACCAATAAGTTCGGGACCGTGAGATTCACCTGCAGTTAACCAACGAAGCATGCGTCTATTCTTTCAGAGTTCAGGGGCGAGCTATGCCAACCGATGCAAACATCGCCGCAACAATCGAGGGCTCGTTAACGAATGCCGTGTCAGGGTTCCCCGTGGCAAAAATTCGCTGCTGACGCAACGCCTGCCATGTCAGCATCGTCAGGCCACTTCCGACGACGGCACCACGGTCAGTTAGGGCGCTCGCAAACGCGGTCGGCCAGGGCGAATAGGCCACATCAAACCCGTGGCTGGTTTCGATGCAGTCGAGGACCTGAGAGGGAATTTCGGCGGCGGGAGGCAGCGTAGACACCGCAATGTCGGTCACCAGCGCGAGCGCATCGTCAAAGGATCGAACCTCGAGGCTCACACCCAACCGGTCAGCCAGTTGCGCGAGGTGTGTCGCACGTGATGGGTCTCGGACCAGCACCGTCACCTGTCGAGCCCCCACGTTGTGTAGCGCGAGCAGGCACGATCGCGCCGTTGCACCGGCGCCCAGTAGGACTGCGGAGTGGGGAATGGCGTTACCGAGAACCTCGGACATCGCACGTTCCGCGCCCCACACATCGGTGTTGAAACCCCGCATGCCGCTGTCGGTGAACAGTACGGTGTTTACCGCACCCACCACGCGAGAAATCTCGTCCTGATCCTTCAGAAATGGGACGATCGCTTCCTTTAACGGCATGGTCAAAGACAAACCCCGCCACTCGCCGGAACACGAATCAAGGAACTCCGCCAACGTGTTTTCGGTCACCTCGAACGCCTCGTATGTCGCGTCAACTCCCCGCACGGCAAATGCCGCGCGGTGCAACATCGGGGATTTCGAATGAGCGACGGGCGATCCGAGGACGGCGTAGCGGCTACTCACAGTACGCAGCGTTCTCGTCCGATGCACGACACCACGATCGCAGTTGCTCCACAGCTGCAGCGTGCTCATCGGCGGTGCGACTGAACACGGTTTCACCGGTCTTCAGGTTGATGGGAACGAAGAAGAACCAGTCCCCGTCAGCGGGCGAGAGCACAGCCGACAGCGCGACCTCACCGGGGGCTCCGATTGGGCCCACCGGCAGCCCCTTGTGAACATAGGTGTTGTAGGGGTTCGATTCGTCCGCACGTTCCGCATCCGTGGTCCACACGGTGTCAAGGTTTCCGGTGCCATAGGCCACGGTTGCGTCGGATTGCAGCAACCAATCCTCGTTCAGACGGTTGAGGAAGACGCGCGCAATTTTGGGGAAATCGTCGGTGTTCGCCCCCGCTTCGCGCTGCACCAGGGCCGCAAAGGTCAGCACCTCGTGGTAGTCAGCAGGCTGAACACCGAGTGCGTCCAAGCGTTCAAACATTTCATCCACCAAGACCTGCAAATAGTCATGTGCAGTCAGTCCCTCATCGAACGAGTATGTCGCGGGGAACAGATAGCCCTCGAGGCTCGGCGCGCTGCTGGGAACGCCCAGGCTCGTATAGTCCGCAGCCGCAGCCTCAAATTCCGCCACGGGCAACCCCGTTGATTGGCTGAGAAGTTTCAGGACGGTGGGCAGAACAGTGCCCTCGGGGATCGTCACCGTATCCGTGACCCTGTTCGCGGGATCGGTCAGCACATCGAGTGCTGCGCGAGCACTCATGCCCGTCTTCAGTACATAGGTTCCCGGCGTAAAAGTCACCGAAGAGTCAGCCAACAAAATCGAATACACCGCGTCAAACGACTTCGTCACGCCCTTGTCGACCAACTGCTGGGCCACTGCATCTCCAAAGTCGCCCTCGGCAATCACAATCGTGATCTCTGGCAACGTGCCCTCACCCGAGAAGTCATTCGACGCGGGAAGTCCCAGAATCTGGCGAACCTTGTCCTCGTACAGGGTCCACGCCACCACGGAACCCGTACCGGCCACGGCAAGAACGGACACCAAAATGATTGTCACCAAACGTCGCCGTGCACCCAGGCGCTCCGAACGAAAACGTCGACGGGATTCAGTCACGATTGGCCTCCACCAGTTCTCCCAAGATTCGTCCTCCGCGTTCGGCGTCCAAACAGGTTTGCAACAGAATAACGGCAGCGACCTGATCGACCACGCTGCGAGAGTTTTTGGCGTTTCGCCCGGAATCCCGCAGCGCGCCCAGAGCAGCCGAAGTCGTCATACGCTCGTCCACCAACCGCATCGGAACGGAAACACGCGCCGACAGTTCCTGTGCAAATTCCTGGGAATCCACGGTCGACGCCGTCTGTTCGTTACGAAGGTTCACGGGGTTACCGATGACAACCTCGATCGGTTCATACTCATCAATGATTTCGACGACACGATCCAACGCACGATCGCGTGGAACCGTCTCCACGGGAAACGCCATCATTCCGCCGGGATCGCAGCGTGCGACCCCAACACGGGCCTTGCCAACATCCAGTGAGAGGCGCACCCCGTTACGCACGATTACGCCTCGAGGTGTGAACGAATGTCGGCAAGTGCGGCACCCAGCTGATCGACAGCAGGTCCACCACCCTGCGCCATATCGTCGCGACCACCGCCGCCACCGCCGAGGATACCCGCAGCACGCTTCGCAAAGGCACCGGCCGCGAAGCCCGCCTCGCGGGCGGCAACCGTAGTGGCAACAATGACGGCGGCCTTGCCGTCGACGATGCCACCGATGGCGACAACAGCGGACTGGGTCTGAAGACGATCACGAACCTCGCTGGCGAGAAGGCGCAAGTCGTCGGCACTTCCCACAGCCCCAACCTGCTCCAACACGGCAACAGTCGAACCCAGGTGTACAGCCGATGCCGCCAGAGCGGGAACACGTTCGCGCATGCGATCCGCTTCGAACTGAGCGATGCGCTTCTCGGCGCCCTTCAGCTGGTCCAGCAGATTAGCGACACGGCCCACGAGTTCATCACGAGGCGCCTTGAGGTTTGTCGTCAATTCGTTCACCAACGCACGCTCCAGAGCGAACTGCTGGAACGCTGCGGTGCCCACCAGAGCCTCGACACGGCGGTTCGACGAACCCACACTGGCTTCGCTCACCAGGTTGATGAGACCCACCTCAGAGGAACGGCTGACGTGAGTACCGGCGCAGAGTTCACGCGACCACGGCCCGCCGATGTCGACAACACGCACGCGGTCGCCATACTTTTCACCAAACAACGCCATCGCACCCATGTTCTTGGCCTCGTCCAGGCCCATGACGCGAGTGACAACCTCGAGGTTGTCCGTAATCGCGTTGTTCGCGATCTCTTCGATCTCGCTGCGCGTGGCAGCCGAGAGAGCCTGATTCCAGGCAAAGTCAAAACGCATGTAACCGGCCTTGTTGTACGAGCCAGCCTGATGCGCGTCCTCCCCCAACGTCTGACGGAGCGCGGCATGCACAAGGTGCGTTGCCGAATGAGCCTGAGCGGCACGCAGGCGGTTAGCCTGATCCACCATCGTCGTCGCAAGCACACCAGTGCCCACTTCGCCCTCTCGCACCTGAACGGTGTGAGAAATCAGACCACCGACAGGCTTCTGCACGTCCAAGACATCCAGCACGAAACCGTTACCGACGATCGTGCCCTCATCGGCGTCCTGACCGCCCGACTCGGCCCACAGGCTGGTCTCGGCCAAAATAATCTCGATGGTGTCACCCGCTGATGCCTGCGATACTGCGCCGCCATCCTTGATGATTCCGACGACCGTCGATTCGGTGTCGAGGTCGGTGTAACCCGTGAAGACGGTTTCACCCTGCTTACGGAACTCGGAATACACCGACATGACGGCGAGCGTGCCACGCTTTGACTTTGCGTCGGCTTTGGCGCGAGTGCGCTGTTCGGTCATCAACGAGTCGAAAACACCGCGGTCGACGGTGAGTCCAGCTTCCTCCGCCATTTCCAGCGTGAGGTCAATGGGGAAACCGTAGGTGTCGTGCAACAGGAACGCCGTGTTTCCGGGCAGTTCCGACTTCTTTTCCGACTTCGTGTCAGAGACGGCGAGGTCGAGGATTTGCGTACCCGCAGCGAGAGTGCGCAGGAAGGTTTCTTCCTCGGCCAGAGCCGTACGCGCAATGCGGTCGTAGTGTGTTTCGACCTCGGGATATGAACCCTTCATGGCGTCACGTGATGCGGCGAACAACTCGCCGAAAACGGGTGCATCGACGCCCAACAGGCGCATCGAACGAATCGAGCGACGCATCAGGCGACGCAGGATGTAACCGCGTCCTTCGTTGCCCGGAGTGACACCGTCGCTCATCAACATCAGTGACGAACGGACGTGGTCTGCGATGACACGCATGCGGACATCGTCGTCGTTGTCGGCACCGTAACGGCGACCCGAGAGTTCGGATGCCATGTCCAGAACGGGGCGGACCTGGTCGGTCTCGTACATGTTGTCGACGCCCTGCTTGATGAACGCAACACGTTCCATGCCCATGCCGGTGTCGATGTTTTTCTGGGGAAGCTCACCCAGAATGGTGAACTCCGTCTTGCTTCGCACATCGTTGATCAGGTACTGCATAAACACGAGGTTCCAAATTTCGAGGTACCGGGTGTCGTCTACCGCGGGGCCACCATCGGGCCCGAATTCAGGTCCGCGGTCGTAATAAATTTCCGAGCAAGGCCCGGCAGGCCCGGGCTGACCGGTCGACCAGTAGTTGTCCGACTTGCCCATCCGCTGAATGCGCTCCTCGGGCAGACCCGCCACACGACGCCAGATGTTGATGGCTTCATCGTCTTCTTCGTAGACGGTAACCCAGAGGTCCTTCTCGTCGAATCCCAAACCGCCATCAGCTTCGGAGCTCGTCAACAGATCCCATGCGTAGGTGATGGCGCCTTCCTTGAAGTAGTCGCCGAACGAAAAGTTTCCGTTCATCTGGAAGAAGGTGCCGTGACGAGTCGTCTTTCCGACTTCCTCAATATCGAGCGTACGGATGCACTTCTGCACGCTGGTAGCACGCGGGAACGGAGCCGGCACGACACCGGTCAGGTACGGAATAAAGGGCACCATTCCCGCCACGGTGAAAAGCAGGGTGGGGTCGTCCGACACCAACGACGCTGAAGGCACAACAGTGTGACCGTTCTTTTCAAAGTAAGTCAGCCAACGGCGTTGAATCTCAGAGGTTTTCATGGTGTCCTTCAGGGTGCGGTCTATGCGGAAGCTTCTGTGCGGTGTTCGTCATCACGGTCACGAAAACCGTCGGAAACACCGTCCGTGAATTCAGAAATACGGGCGTTGATCTCGTCAAACAGGGCAGCGCCACGAGGATCGCGTGCGATGAAATGGCCCAACACGAGACCCGACAACACGCCAGCGGCAAACAGCATCAACTTTTTCAACGAGAACCCCCTTTCTGTGAGTCTACCCGAGGTACAGAACAGGGGGTGGGCCTGTGGCCCACCCCCTGAACGTGAATTGTGACTAGCGTGCTGCGTAGTACTCGACGACGAGCTGAACTTCACAGGTCACGGGAACTTCGGCGCGCTTGGGGCGACGAAGCAGACGAGCCTCGAGCTTTTCCAGTGCGACGTCGAGGTAGCCGGGAACTGCGGGAAGAACGTCGCGGTGGATGCCGGTAGCGGCGTCCTGGAACAACGGGGTCTCTTCCGAGCGAGGCTTGACGTGGATCATCTGGCCGGGCTTGACGCGGAACGAGGGGCGGTCAACGAGCTGTCCGTCCACCAGGATGTGGCGGTGAACAACCATCTGACGTGCCTGTGCCGTGGTGCGAGCGAAGCCCGAACGCAGAACCAGAGCGTCGAGACGCATTTCGAGAAGCTCAACGAGGTTCTCACCGGTCAGACCAGCGGTACGACGTGCCTCGTTGAAGGTGTTGCGAAGCTGAGCCTCACGGATGCCGTACTGAGCGCGAAGACGCTGCTTCTCGCGCAGACGAGTAGCGAAGTCACCTTCCGACTTGCGCTTGGTGCGGCCGTGCTGACCGGGAGGGTACGAGCCATCGGCCATGAGGCGTGCAGCCTTGGGGGTAAGAGCGATTCCGAGTGCGCGCGAAAGGCGAACCTTGGCGCGGGTACGTGACTTGTCCGACACGATAATCCTTTTCGTTGCAGGGAAAGATGGTGTGTCTCCGGATTAGAGGAGACGAAGTTTTGACCACATCAAACGCTGGCTACCGGCGTTCGCTGTTGGTGAGTGATGCAGCCGCGCTTCAACTCACCGCAGTGGAACCTGTTCAATCTAGCAGACATCCCGGCATTTTTCCAGCTAAGACCCGCCCAATACCGCCCGAATTCGCTCCAGCCGATCGGCGAGTTCCTTCTCGCGACCAATCCCCTTGGGGTGGTAGTACTCGACGGCCTCGCCATCACGATACTTTTGGTGCGCGATTGCGCCGGGAACATCGTGGGGGTACACATAGCCCTTGCCGTGACCGAGCCGCTTCGCCCCCGGGTAATGGGCGTCGCGAAGATGCTTCGGCACCGGCGAGAAGCGACCCTCGCGCACATCGCGAATAGCGGAATCAATGGCCAGGATCACCGAATTTGATTTGGGCGCAAGAGACAAATGAATTGTGGCCTCGGCCAAAGGTATTCGCCCCTCGGGCATACCGATAAGCTGCACTGCTTCGGCCGCGGCACTTGCGACCGTCAAACAGGACGGGTCGGCAACTCCAATATCTTCCGCTGCGGCAATAATCAGTCGGCGCGCGATGAATCGAGCGTCCTCCCCCGCCTCAATCATGCGAGCGAGGTAATGCAATGCCGCATCCACGTCGCTGCCCCGAATCGATTTGATGAACGCACTGATGACGTCGTAGTGCTCATCGCCCGAACGGTCGTACCGCAACAATGCGCGATCACTCGCCGACGCAACGGTTTCATCCGTAATCGTCGAACCAGAATCCACCATTGCAGCACTGGCGTCGAGCAGTGTCAGCGCACGCCGTGCGTCACCGGATGCGAGCCTCACAATGACGTCCAAGGCCGTCGGCGACAATTCGACCGCCGAATTCAAACCCAACGGAGACGTCACCGCGCCCGTCACAACCGTTGCCACGTCGTCGTCGGACAACGGCTGAAGTGTCAACAGCAACGAACGGCTGAGCAACGGCGTGATCACCGAAAACGAAGGGTTCTCGGTGGTCGCCGCAACCAGGGTCACCCAACCACGCTCAACACCGGGTAAGAGTGCGTCCTGCTGCGCCTTGGAAAAACGGTGAATCTCGTCGAGGAACAACAGTGTCCCCCGACCGCTTTCCGACAACCGCGAAACGGCATCGTCCATGACCCGACGCACATCGCGCACGCCCGCCGTCACCGCGGAGAGTTCCTCGAAATGGCGATCGGACGAAATCGACAGCGCGTGAGCAAGCGTAGTTTTTCCCGTACCGGGCGGACCCCACAGGATGACCGAGACCGCAGGACCGTTGCCCGCCGCAGCCAGTCGCCGCAACGGCGAACCGGGTCCCAACAGATGGCGCTGACCGACAACTTCGTCCAACGAACGTGGACGCATCCGAACGGCAAGAGGCTGCGCTCCCGCAAAGAGTCCGATATCTTCCACATCCCCATCATAGGTTCCCTGCGCGGACCACAATCGGCGGATTACGGACAGGTAACGAAGCCGTCGAGCACTGAATTCGCGCGGAATCAGTGTGTACGCTTAAGAAGTTGTCTAACACGAAGGTTGAGCTCACAGTGGCAAACGAAAAATGGGGTCGCGTTGCAAGCGACGGAACCGTATCGGTTAACGATGGCGGTTGGCGCGTAATCGGTCAGTACCTTGACGGTGACACCGACGCCGCACTCGCGTTCTACGAGCGCAAGTTCGCCGACCTCGAGAGCCAGGTGCTGCTGCTGGAACAGCGTTCACGCGCCAAGGCTCCCGCAAAGGATCTGATTGCCGCAGTGGAGACGCTCGCGATTGCTCTTGCACAGCCCAACGTTGTCGGAAACATTGCCGCACTGCGCGCACGTGTCGCCACCGTGAGCGAAGGACTCGCCTCGGTCAAGGAAGAACAGGACGAGGCCACGAAGGCCGCATCGGCAGAGTCGCTGGCACGCCGCGAAGCCATCGTTGCTCGCGCAGAGGAGCTTGCTGCACAGAGCGACGAATCGGTGCACTGGAAGAAGACCGCAGACGAACTCTCGTCGCTGTTCGAACAGTGGCAGGCCGAACAAAAGTCCGCTGCACGCGTCGCAAAGAAAGCGGCAGACGAACTGTGGGGCCGCTTCCGCGCCGCACGTCAATCCTTCGACCGCCGCCAGCGCGCGTTCTTTGCATCACGTCACACTGCTGAACGTGACGCCAAGCAGCGCAAGAACGAACTGATCGAGCGCGCCAACGCATTGGGCGAACGCGGTGCTCAGGCACTGGGCGAATACCGTCGACTGCTCGACGAGTGGAAGACCGTGCCCCGTATGGCCAAGGGCATCGACGACGCCCTGTGGGCCAAATTCAAAGCGGCAGGAGACGCCCTGTACCAGGCCGGCGACGCCGAGTGGGCAGAAAACCTCGCCCAGAAAACCGCACTGTTGGCAGAGCACGCATGGATCGAAACCGAGAAGGACCTGCAGAAGGCACTTCAGGGCATGCGCAAGCTGGGCGATTCGTGGTCCAAGGTCGGCCGTGTTGCTCGAGATGTCGAACGTGACATCAACGCCAAGTTCCACGCCATCGAAAAGTCGGTGCGTTCGCGTGAAGCCGAGCACCTCGACAAGACCAACCCCGAAAAAATTGCACGCAGCCAGGGCTTCGCTGCACAGGTCGAAGCATCGATCGCAGCCCTGGAAGTCGAACTCGAGGCCGCAACTAAGGCCAAGTCGAGCGCAACCGTTGACAAACTGACCGCCGAAATCGCGGCCAAGCGTGAATGGCTGAAGGCTCTCGGCTAGACCGAAACCCGCACATTATTCGGCCGGCCCCTTCGGGGTCGGCCGTTTGCGTATGACGAGCTATCCGGCCTTGACGCGATAGACGTCGTAGACCGCTTCGATGCGCCGGACCGCATTGAGCAAACGATCCAGGTGCACCGTGTCGCTCATTTCGAACAGGAAACGGCTCGTGGCCAAACGATTCACATCGGTGGCGACGGACGCGCTGAGAATGTTGACATGGTGTTCCGAGAGCACTCGCGTGATGTCGGAGAGCAAGCCTCCACGGTCCAACGCCTCGACCTGGATGTGCACCCGGAAAACACTCTTATTTGAGGGAGCCCACTCGACCTCGATGAAACGTTCCTTCTCGGATTCGAAGGACGCCACGTTCGGGCAGTCCGAGCGGTGAATCGAGACGCCGCTCCCCCGCGTGACAAACCCGATGATGCCGTCGCCCGGAACCGGGGTGCAACATTTCGCGAGCTTCACGAGGATGTCCGAAGCGCCCTTGACAAGCACACCTGAATCGTTGAGTTTCAGAGTGGTGGGCTTGCTGGTCGGCACGATGAAGGTTTCGTCATCGTGATCGTGGGCCAACGCCGTGATCTTTTCCAAAACGGACTGCGCCGAAATTCGGCCCTCGCCCAGTGCCACATAGAGCGTGTCGATGTCGTTGAGGTGCAGCGTCTGCGAGATCTGGGTGAGGTTATCGGCGGACAGCAACTGGTTCAGCGGCAGATTGCGCTTACGCACCGCCTTGACGAGGAGCTCCTTGCCCTGTTCGATTGCGTCATCACGACGTTCCTTCTGGAACCACGCACGAATCTTGGACTTGGCACGCTGGCTTTGAACAAAGTTGAGCCAGTCCTGGCTGGGGGCCGCATCCTGGCTCTTTGATGTCAGAACCTCGACGGAATCACCGCTGTTGAGCTGTGAATCGAGAGGGACGAGTCGGCCGTTGACCTTTGCGCCCATGGCGCGATGACCGACCTCGGTGTGCACGGCGTAGGCAAAGTCGACCGGGGTCGCTCCGGCCGGCAGGCCGATGACCTTTCCGCCCGGAGTGAAAACGTAGACCTCTTTGGCGCCGATTTCGAAACGCAGGGTGTCGAGGAATTCCGTCGGATCCTCGGTCTCAGCTTCCCAGTCAGTGATGTGAGCCAACCAGGCCATGTTTTCATCAGCACGGGCATCGTCAGCACTGGCGCCAGACGCCTGGCGCTCCTTGTATTTCCAGTGTGCAGCGACACCGTATTCCGCACGGCGGTGCATGTCGTAGGTACGGATCTGGATTTCGACGGCACGACCACCGGGCCCCACCACTGTGGTGTGCAGGGATTGGTACAGGTTGAACTTGGGGGTCGCGATGTAGTCCTTGAATCGACCGGGCATCGGGTTCCACCGAGCGTGAACAGCGCCCAGAGCGGCATAGCAATCGCGGATGGAGTTCACAAGAATTCGGACACCCGTGAGGTCATAGATTTCGTTGAATTCACGGGACGACCGGATCATTTTTTGATAGATCGAGTAATACTGCTTCGATCGACCCTTGACCTCGCCCTTGACGCGTGCGGCGCGAAGGTCGCCCGAAATTTGTTCGATGATGTCCTGAACGAACCGTTCACTCTCGGGCGTGCGGTCCTTCACCAGCGAGTCGATTTCGACATACAGTTTTGGGTTCAGTACGGCGAAGGACAGGTCCTCGAGTTCCCATTTGATGGTCTGAATTCCCAGACGGTTTGCCAGGGGTGCGTAAATTTCGAGGGTCTCGCGGGCTTTCTTTTCCGCGGATGCGGAGGGAACAAAACCCCAGGTGCGGGCATTGTGCAGCCGGTCCGCGAGTTTGATGAGCAGCACCCGGATGTCTTTGGACATGGCGACAACCATTTTGCGCATGGTCTCGGCCTGAGCGCTGTCACCGTATTTCAGCTTGTCGAGTTTGGTGACGCCATCGACAAGCAGTGCGATCTGGTCGCCGAAATCGACGCGGAGCATGTCGAGCGAATAATCCGTGTCCTCGACGGTGTCATGCAGCAAGGCGGCCGCAATTGTTTTGGGCCCGCTTCCCAGTTCGAGCAGAATTTCCGCTACAGCCAGCGGGTGGGTGATGTACGGTTCGCCCGATCGACGCAACTGACCCTCGTGGGCTCGTTTTGCGACCTCATACGCCTTTTCGACGATGGCGACGTCGGCACGGACATTGGTCTGGCGCAACGATTTGAGGATGCGTTCGAGCTGACCGCCGGTTTCCGACTTGGCAAAGATGCGCGGCAGGAGTGAGCGCTTGAACAACGTGCCAGTGCTGGACGTCTCGCTCATGTGCGCCTTTCCGTGTCGTGTTAATCGAGACTAGCGGACTGCACCGTCGCCCACACGTTCCCGAGCAACCTTTCGTGGAGTTCCCCACTTGCGGTCCTCGGGCTCGTTTTCGCGAAGGTGCGAATACAGAGGCGCGGCGATGAAAATGGTCGAATACGTTCCGGCGACAATACCGATGAACAATGCCAGCGCGATGTCTCGCAGTGTTCCCGCACCGAGAAGAACAGAACCGATAAACAGAATCGAGGCGACGGGCAATGCCGCGACCACGGAGGTGTTGATCGAACGCACGAGGGTCTGGTTTACCGCGAGGTTCACCGAGTCCGCAAACGTCGCACCACTGCTGCTGTGAGCGTAGGTGGTGTTTTCGCGGATCTTGTCAAAGACCACCACGGTGTCGTACAGCGAGTACCCCAGAATGGTCAACAGACCAATTACTGCGGCGGGTGTTACCTCGAAGCCAAGGACACCATAAATTCCCGCAGTGAGCGCAAGGTCGTGGACCAGAGCAACAATCGCGGCGACCGACATCTTCCAGGTACGGAAGTACAGTGCCATGACGATGGAGACGAGCACGAGGAAGATAGCCAACGCACGGAGTGCCTGGCTGGTGACGTCGGCACCCCAGGTGGCTCCGATGAAGCTCGACGTGACCTTCTCTACGGGAACGCTGTAGGCCTCGGCCAAGTTCAGGCGGAGCTCGTCGGTTTCCTCGGTGGTGAGCTGTTCGGTCTGCACACGAATAGAATCCTGACCGACCACAGACACACGAGCCTCGGCGTCACCGATCACGGCAGCTGCGGCATCCGCTGCGATCTCCGTGCTGACAACAGCCGGAGACGACACGCGGAACTCGGAACCACCGCGGAATTCGATACCGAAGGCGAATCCACCTCGGAGAGTCGTAATGAGAACTGCGGCGGCGATGAGGACAGCGGATACGACGTACCAGGTCCAACGGCGACCCACAAAGTTGAAGGACCGCTCGCCGGTGTACAGGCTGTTACCAAAATCTGTGAAGCGTGACATTAGTTACCGCCCTCCTGCTCGGCCTTGCGTTCCGCGATGGAACGACGCTTTGCGGCTTCCTTTGCGACGCCCGCACGTTTCGTCGACGTGATGTCGTGTGACACGGCAAACTGCGCACGTCCACGATAGACGGCACCCAAAGCTTGGGGGTCCAGGCCGCTCCAGCGGTGTCCGCGTGCAAAGAAGTTGGTACGACCCAAGATCTGCAGCAGCGGGTGGGTAAACAGAATCACGACGACGAGGTCGACCAGCGTGGTGAGACCCAGGGTGAATGCGAAGCCTCGAACATTACCGACGGCCAGGGCAAAGAGCACAACTGCGGCCAAAATGTTGACCGCGTCACTGGCGACGATGGTGCGCAGCGCACGGGTCCACCCGGAGTCAATTGCGGAACCGAGGGTGCGGCCGTCACGCAGTTCATCGCGCACACGTTCAAAGTAGACGATGAACGAGTCGGCGGTGATACCGATGGCCACGATCAGACCCGCAACACCAGCCAACGACAGACGGTAGCCGTTCGCCGCGGACATGTAGGTGATGAGCAGGTACGTGGCACCAAACGCGACGATGAGCGACGAAATAGTCACCAAGGCCAGAGCGCGGTACTGAACAACCGAATAGATAACAACGAGCAACAGACCAATTGCACCGGCGATCAGACCGCTCGAAAGCTGCTCAAGACCCAATGTGGCGGTGATGGTTTCCGAGGACTGCACTTCGAAGCCGATGGGCAACGCTCCGAACTTGAGCTGATCGGCCAGAACCTGTGCGGACTCCTGCGTGAAGGTGCCGCTGATGACGGGCTTGCCGTCGGTGATGGCACCGAGGGTGCGCGGCGCCTGAATGGCCTTGCCATCCAACACAATCGCGAACTGGTTACGTGCTTCCGTTTCGGGAATAGCAAACAGGCGTTCGGTCACGGCACGGAAGCTCTGGGTGCCCTCGGCATCGAATGTCAGGTACACGCCCCACTCGTTGGTGACAACACCGTTAGCGTTCGGAACGAGGTTGGCGCTGGCATCCGAAATGTTCGAGCCGTCAACTTCGACCGGTCCCAGAATGAATTTGTATGCACCCTCGGGGTCGCAAATCACCAGAGGCGCCTCGGGATCTGCCACATTGGCGCCCAACGCATCCAGTTCGGCACACGTCGTGTACTGGAACTGCTCGGCAATATCAGCGGTGACCCAGTTCAGGTCCGAACCGTCGACGGGTTCTGCAGTGGGCTCAGGGAACAACGGGGTCGGCACATAGGCAGGGTCCTCTGCGAGTGCGTCCTCCTCGGCCTTCGCTGCAGCCTGCAGGTTGGCGTCCAGATCGGTAGCCAAGACAGCACGGAACTCGAGCTTTGCGGACGACTTGATGCGGTCCAGAGTTTCCTGATCGGGAGTACCGGGCAACGACACGACGATGTTGGAACCGCCCTGAGTGCTGACCTCTGCTTCGGAGACACCGGAAGCATCCACGCGCTGGCGAATAATCGCAACGGCCTGAACAATCTGTTCCTCGGTGATTTCCGTGCCCTCGGCCAACTGCGGCGCGAGGATAATCTGCGTGCCACCCTCGAGGTCGAGAGCGAGTTTAGGCGTCCAGCCGCCCTGTCCCTGGGCAACGCCCCAACCGATCATGCCGGCGAGGCCGATGAACAGAACGAGAAGCCAAACTAGTGCGCGGAAGGCGCCACTACGTGCACGAGATGCCACAGTTACTCCGATTGAGTGAGGAAATTATTCCGCTGCGGGTGCAGTGGGCTCGACAACGCGAGCGATTGCCTGAGGGTGAACGCGGAAACGAGTACCGGGAACGCTCTCGATAACTGCCTCGTTCTTTTCGGAGTCAATCGAGATGATGGTTCCGTAAATTCCGGTGGTCGTCATGACCTCTGCGCCCTCGACGATCTGTGCGCGCAGCGCCTCGGCGTCGGCCTTACGCTTGCGACCGTTGCGGATCATGAACAACACCATCATCGCCAAAACGGCGACCATGAAAACGGTGGTCCAGTCAAATTCCGATGCGGTTGCTTCTACTGCGAAGTTCACGATGTATTCCTTTCGGGGACAACAATTCTTTAACTATAGTGCGGCGGGTGGCGTCAAGCCGACATGCGCCCATGCGGCATCTGTTGCCACACGACCCCGAGGTGTTCGGGCCACAAAGCCGATGCGTACGAGGTAGGGCTCCACAACAGATTCGATGGTGTCGCGTTCCTCGCCGACAGCTGACGCCAGCGTGGTCACCCCCACGGGCCCTCCAGCGAAGGTGGTCACGAGTGCCGAGACGACGGCTCGATCGATTCGGTCCAATCCGTGTGCATCAATGTCATAGACGTGGAGTGCATCATTGACCGCCGAGGCTGTGCCGTCCGTCTCGTGCACCACAAGGTAATCGCGTACGCGACGGAGAAGACGGTTTGCGATGCGGGGTGTGCCTCGAGAGCGACGTGCGAGTTCATGAATTGCCGACGCGTCCAACTCGATGCCCAGCAGTTGTGCACTGCGCGTAATGATGACATCGATTTCTTCGACGTCGTAAAACTCGAGGTGTGCCGTAAAACCGAAGCGGTCTCGCAGCGGCGCGGGAAGCATGCCGCTGCGGGTCGTGGCCCCCACCAGTGTGAACGGCGCAATATCGAGGGGTACCGTCGTCGCTCCGGGGCCCTTCCCGACGACAATATCGATGCGGAAGTCTTCCATCGCCAGGTACAGCATTTCTTCGGCGGAACGGGACATCCGATGAATTTCATCGATAAACAGGGTGTCTCCAGGCTGCAGCGACGACAGGATCGCGGCAAGGTCACCGGCGTGCTGGATTGCAGGTCCGCTCGACATGCGCAACGGCGAATTCGAATCGTGCGCGACAATCATCGCCAAGGTGGTCTTGCCCAAACCGGGAGGGCCCGCTAACAGGATGTGATCCGGGGTGCGACCCTCGATTCCCGCCGCATGAAGAAGTACCGAGAGCTGATTGCGGACCTTCTGTTGGCCGACAAATTCGGTCAAGGACGACGGCCGAAGCGCACCCTCGAAGGTGGGATCCGACTCACGCGCAACATCATCGAACGACATCAGACACCACTTGCCATCGATGCCAACGCCAACCTAATGAGAACTGCTGTCGGCTGATCGGGATGCGCGGTGGTGACCTCGGTAGCGACCTGGCGCGCCTGCTTTTCCGCCCAGCCGAGGCCGGTCAGCGCAGCCACCAGATCGGCCGAAGCACTACGGCCCGCGGCCTGAGGCATCTTGCCCGTCAACGTGACAATGATCAACGAAGCTGTTTTTTGCCCGACACCGGACACACGACGGAATACGGAATCGTCTCCCGATTCCACGGCATGAGCAATCTCGGAGGTCGACAGCTGCGACAAAATCGCCAACGCGGTTTTGGGCCCCACACCGGTGACACCACGCAACAACACAAAAAGTGACTTGTGTTCCGCGCTCTCAAACCCGAAGAGAGTCCACTCGTCTTCTCGTGGAATCAACACGGTGACGACCGAGGTCTCCTCCCCCAGTCGCAACGCACGCGCGTGATCCGTCGTGATGTGGACCAGATAGCCCACGCCCGAAACGTCCACAACGGCATCGTGTGCCGACAGCTGCGTCACCACACCGCGCAGAGAAGAAATCATGGTGCAAGCCTACGAGCGACGGGCTCGTTCCGCTTCCCGCCACGCGCGTTGGGCGGGGGTTTCCACTGCAGACGTGACCGCCGCCGAACCACGCCAGGCGTGACATACAGCAAGCGCGAGGGCATCCGCGGCATCCGCGGGCTTCGGTGGTGCGTCGAGCTTCAACAGTTTCGTAATCATTGCCGTGACCTGGGCCTTGTCGGCCTTGCCGTACCCCGTCACCGCCGCCTTGACCTCACTGGGAGTGTGCATGGCGACCGATATCCCCCGCTCGGCGGCGAGGAGCAACACAATTCCCGCAACCTGGGCGGTTCCCATGACACTGCGGACATTGTGTTGAGCGAAAACGCGTTCCACGGCGATGACATCAGGGTTCCACTCGTCAATCAACTCGGCAAGCTGATTGCGCACGGTCAACAGCCGTGACTCGAGCGGAAGATCCACCGCAGACCGCACCACGGAGACGGCCACAAATTCCGCAGCCCGACGTGTGTCGACATCGACGACTCCCACACCGCAACGAGTGAGGCCCGGGTCGACGCCGAGGACACGCACGAATTACTCGTCGTTGTCGAGTTCGGCCTGTACTTCGGCCGACACGGTGAAGTTCGAGAAGATGTTCTGAACGTCGTCGAGGTCCTCGAGTGCGTCGATCAGTTTGAAAACCTTTCGAGCGGTCTCGGCGTCCACATCGATTTGCACCGACGGAACAAATTCGGCCTCGGCGGAGTCGAAGTCAATGCCCGCCTCCTGCAGCGCCACACGCGTCGCAACAAGGTTGCTGGGATCTGTGATGACCTCGAAGCCGAGCCCTCGGTCCGCGACTTCCTCGGCACCGGCGTCCAACACGGCCATCAGAATGTCGTCCTCGGAAACCCCGTCAACCTTGGTGATTGAAATCACGCCCTTGCGGGTGAAGTTGTAGGCCACGGAACCTGGGTCCGCCATCGTTCCGCCATTGCGCGACATGGCGGTGCGAGTTTCCGCAGCGGCGCGGTTCTTGTTATCGGTCAAACACTCGATCAGCAGCGCGACACCGCCCGCTGCATAACCTTCGTACATGATGTTCATGTAATCGATGGATTCACCCGTCAGACCTGCTCCACGCTTGACGGCGCGGTCAATGTTGTCGTTGGGAACACTCGACTTCTTTGCCTTGTACACGGCGTCAACCAGGGTGGGGTTACCGTTCATGTCGGCACCGCCCATCTTGGCGGCAACTTCAATGTTCTTGATCAGCTTGGCAAACGACTTCGCACGCTTGGCATCAATGACGGCCTTCTTGTGCTTGG
>JBEEON010000078.1:0-6346 GCA_041191625.1 Actinomycetota bacterium
TACCAGCACACGCTCGCCGCAGATGTCATCGTCGTGGCGGACAGCGACAACCGCTCGGTCGACATCCCCTCGTTGACGGTGAGCTTGCGGGGCAACGTGACGTTCACCGCACAAATTTCGACCCTGGCCCACGCATCGCATTCGGGGATGCTCGGGGGAGCGGTGCCCGACGCAATGATGGCGGCAGCGTCGCTGATGGCGTCATTCCATTCCGCGGACGGCTCGGTCGCGGTGGAGGGATTGCACTCGTACAGTGCTGCAGTGCCCGATTTCTCGGACGAGGAACTGCGTCACGATTCGGGTCTGTTGGCGGGTGTGCAGCCCATCGGGGAGGGGCCGGTCCTGTCACGTATCTGGTTTGCCCCCGCAATCACGGTCACCGGTATCGATGCGCCCAGCGTCAAGAACGCCTCCAACACTCTGACGCCCACCGTCACCATCAAGGTGTCCGTCCGCGTTGCACCTGGGCAGACGGCGGTGTCCGCGTACGAAGCAGTCACCGCGCACATCGCCCAGCACACCCCGTTTGGCGCTCATGTCGAATTGGGTGATGTCGATCTGGGTAACCCGTTCCTCGTCGATGCCTCCGGTTCCGCTGCCGTCGTGCAGATCGAGGCGTTGCGGGACGCGTGGGACGGTGCCGAGCCTGTACTCGCCGGTGTGGGTGGGTCAATCCCGTTCATTGCACAGCTCGCCGAAGTGTTCCCCGATGCACAGATCTTGGTCACCGGGGTGGAAGACCCACAATCCCGAGCCCACAGCCCCAACGAGTCGTTGTCCCTCAGCGTGTTCCGTCGTGCGATCCTGTCGGAACTTTTGGTACTGACTCGCCTGCATGACCGGGAGTGATGGACGCGTCGGGTAAAATCGTCGTATGACAATTTTGCAGGGAAACACCGTTACCGAAAAAGCTCACCACGTCGTCCTCACCGAGGCAGCAGCGCTGAAGGCAAAGTCTCTGATGGAACGCGAACAGCGCGACGACTACCGTCTGCGTCTGGCCGTGAAGTCGGGCGGCTGCAGCGGCTTCCGCTACGACCTGTTCTTTGATGAGCGCGTCCTCGACGGCGACACCATCGTCGAATTCCAGGGCGTCGAGGTCATCGTCGACAAGAAGAGCGTTCCGCTCCTCGGCAAATTCAATGCTGATGGCTCGGTCGAGAACGCTGTCATCGACTTCGAGGACACGATCGCGAGCTCGGGATTCCGTTTCGACAACCCCGGTGCACAGAACTCCTGCGCCTGCGGCGAGTCGTTCCACTAAATCTTGGGACCAAAGTCACAAAGCCTCGGCGATGTGGCAAATTTTGCGTCTTTTCGGCGCAGAATGAGCGTGTGAGGCGTGAAAAACACGGCGCCGACCGCGTAGACTGACAACACCATTAGACACATTGACGTTCGAGAGGTACAACGTGTCACAGAACCGACTTCGCTGGATTGCAGGGGCAACCGCTGCAGTATCCGCACTGGTCCTTTCGGGCTGTACTCAGCAGGAATTGATCGGCTGGCTTCCCTCGGAAGACGGAATCACCAACCAGACTTCGCGCGTAATCGGCCTTTGGTCGACCTCGTGGATTGTGCTCATGATCGTGGGCATCATCACGTGGGCGCTCATCATCTGGGCAGCGATTGCGTACCGTCGCCGCAAGACTGACACCGGTATTCCCGCACAGCTGCGTTACAACACCCCGATCGAGCTGTTCTTCACGATCGTTCCGTTGATCCTCATCATTGGTTTCTTTGCGTTCACAGCACGCGACCAGGCCGAGATCGAAGCGAAGACTGACCCCGATGTCACCATCGAGGTTTTCGCCAAGCGCTGGGCGTGGGACTTCAACTACATTTCGGACGACGTTTACTTCTCGGGAATCCAGGCCCAGGAAGACGAAAACAACCTCATCGAGGCTGACTCGCTTCCCACCCTGTACCTGCCCGTCGGCCAGAAGGTTGAAATCATCCTCGAGTCGCGCGACGTGCAGCACTCGTTCTGGATCGTGGACTTCCTCTACAAGAAGGACACCATCCCCGGCAAGACCAACCACTGGTATGTCACTCCGTTGAAGGAGGGCAGCTACGCCGGTAAGTGTGCCGAGCTCTGTGGCGAATACCACTCGTTGATGCTGTTCAACGTCGAGGTTGTTTCGCAGGCCGAATACGACGCATACATCGAGTCGTTGCGTGATGCCGGTCAGACCGGTCGCCTTGGGCCCGAGTACAACGTGAACCTCAACCTGCCGGGTACCACCGGAAACACCGAAGAAGGATAAGGCTGAACAATGACTACTACAGCTCCTCGTCCCTCCGCCGCAGCCATTCCGGCGGGCGCAAGCACGGTCCGTGCGGGTAAGACCGGCGGTGTGTTCCTCGACTACCTGACGACGACGAACCACAAGACCATCGGTTACATGTACTTCGTCACCTCGTTCGTGTACTTCCTCATCGGTGGCGTCATGGCCCTGATCATCCGCGCCCAGCTGTTCCAGCCCGGCATGGACCTCGTGACCAAGGAACAGTACAACCAGCTGTTCACCATGCACGGCACCATCATGCTTCTGATGTTTGCGACCCCGTTGTTCGCAGCATTCGCCAACGTTCTGATGCCGTTGCAGATTGGTGCACCGGACGTGGCGTTCCCCCGTCTGAACGCACTGGCCTTCTGGCTGTACTTCTTCGGTTCGGCTGTCGCCACCGCCGGTTTCCTCACCCCTCAGGGTGCGGCATCGTTCGGTTGGTTCGCCTACACCCCGCTGTCGTCGACGACGTTCAGCCCCGGTGTCGGATCGAACATGTGGGTATTTGGTCTGGGCCTCTCGGGCTTCGGAACCATCATGGGTGCCGTCAACTTCATCACGACCATCATCACGATGCGTGCACCCGGTATGACCATGTGGCGTATGTCGGTGTTCTCGTGGAACACCCTCATCACCTCGCTGCTCGTCATCATGGTGTTCCCCGTGTTCGCTGCCGCAGCCTTGGCGCTGGGTTCGGACCGTGTCTTCGGTTCGCACGTCTATGACGCTGCGACCGGTGGAGGCCTGCTCTGGCAGCACCTCTTCTGGTTCTTCGGACACCCCGAGGTGTACATCATTGCGCTGCCCTTCTTCGGCATCATCTCGGAAATCATTCCGGTGTTCTCGCGCAAGCCCATCTTCGGTTACAAGACCCTGGTCTTTGCAACCATCACCATCGCAGCTCTGTCGATGACCGTGTGGGCGCACCACATGTACGTCACCGGTAGCGTCCTGTTGCCCTTCTTCGCGCTGATGACGATGCTCATCGCAGTACCCACCGGTGTGAAGATCTTCAACTGGATCGGCACAATGTGGCGTGGTTCGGTCTCGTTCGAGACCCCCATCGTCTTTGCGATCGGCTTCCTCGTCTCGTTCGTCTTTGGTGGTCTTACCGGTGTGATCCTCGCATCGCCCCCTCTGGACTTCCACGTTTCCGACTCGTACTTCGTGGTCGCACACTTCCACTACGTCATCTTCGGAACCGTCGTATTCGCCATGTTCGCTGGCTTCTACTTCTGGTGGCCCAAGATGACCGGAAAGATGCTGAACGAAAAACTCGGTCACCTGCACTTCTGGTTGCTCTTCATCGGCTTCCACATGACCTTCCTCATCCAGCACTGGGTTGGTGTCATGGGTATGCCTCGTCGCTACCAGACCTACCTGCTCGAGGACGGTTTCACCTGGATGAACCAGCTCTCCACGGTGGGCGCCATGATTCTTGCGGTCTCGATGATTCCGTTCCTGTTTAACGTGTGGTGGACTCACCGCAACGCCGAGCAGGTCACCGTTAACGACCCGTGGGGCTACGGCCGCTCGCTCGAGTGGGCAACCTCGTGCCCTCCTCCTCGTCACAACTTCTCGTCGATTCCCCGTATCCGTTCGGAATCCCCGGCATTCGACTTGAACCACCCCGAAACCGCACCTGACGGTTACCTGGACAAGTAAGGAACAGACAGACAATGAAAACTAACGTCGTTCTCTACGCAATCCTGTCGGTGTTCTTCTTTGCCTTCTCGATCATTTACCCCGTATGGGTGAGCTCGGTACAGGGTCAGCTGGAATGGGTGGGCACCATTGCTCTTCCCTTCACCTTGGCCATGTACCTGCTGCTCGGTGGCTTCCTCTACCTGAACCTGCGCCGCCAGTCCGGTGGTGTGCTTCCCGAGGACCGCAACGATGCTGATATCGACGACGGTGACTCGGAAATGGGTTACTACTCACCGTGGTCGTGGTGGCCCTTCTTCGCCGGTGCTGTCGGTGGCGTGGCCATGCTCGGTATGGCCGTCGGCATCTGGGTCGCACTGTTCGGCCTCGGTGCAGTCGTCATCACTTTCCTCGGCTGGTTCTATGAGCCCGTACGCGGCAACTTCCGCCGCTAACAACAGCTGTTAACAGTGAAGGCCCTCACCATCAGGTGAGGGCCTTCACTGTTGTGGGTGATCCCGTGGTAGGGCGGGCGGGGCTTGAACCCGCGACCGACGGATTATGAGTCCGCTGCTCTAACCGGCTGAGCTACCGCCCCACAAGCCTCAAGTTTAGTCGTAGCCGATTACGGCTGTTGGCGATGGAACTTGGGGTTGTCGAGCCCATCAAAACCGGCGCGAATGATCTCGGCGAGGCTGCGGGGGTCGTCGTTCATCGCCCACCAGACCGAGGCGTTGTGTCCTGCCGCGTACATTGCGGCGACGAGCGTGGTTACTTCCAGCGAGTTGCGCGAGAACCCGGTGCGCTTTTCGATGTTTTCCGCCAGAACTCCGAGGGTTTCGGCCATGGCGTTGAGGCCCCAGGCGTACGCCTCGTGCGATTTTCCGACCATTTGTAGTCGAAGTCGGGTGATCTCGAGTGACGTATCAAGGTGTTCGAGCGACGCGACCCAGGCCTCGACCAGAGCATCGGCGGGGTCCTCGGGAAGGTCTTCGCGTTCCAGTTCCGCGCGCAGGCTTTCGGTCCAGGGTTTCATCCCGCCCCACACCAGTGCGGCCTTGGACGGGTACAAGCGGAACACTGTTCGGCGAGACACTCCCGCTGCAGCGGCAATGTCATCCATTGTGACGTTTTCGATGCCCTTTTCGGTGAACAGGTGGAGTGCGGTCAGCGCCACTTCGGCGGGGTCAATGCTGACGGGTCGGCCGGGGGAGCGGCGCGCAGGGGTGAGTGTCATAATTTCTCCATTATTCCGCAAATTGCGTATTTATGGCACTAACTCGCTTGAATGCGCTATTCTTCATGATGTAGAGAAAGAGGGGCCAATGCCGCGCACACGTGCACGAGGAGAACTGGAATCGCTGATCCTCTCCATCCTGCGGGACAGCGCAACCGCGCTGAATGCTGGTGAAATCCAGGCGGCCTGTACGGAACCCACCCCGGCCTACACAACCGTCCTCACCGCACTGGAGCGGTTGCGGGTTAAAGGTGACGTCGACCGCGTGGGTGAGGCCGCACGAGGAATCCGTTTCGTCGCCACCCGCAGCGACCAGGAACAGGCATTGTCGACCATCACCGACGCTTTGGACGCATCACGGGATCGGGACGGCGTACTTCTCAAATTCGCCGGCACGCTGAGCGACCGTGACATCGCCCTGCTGCAACGAGTACTGCGCGACCGTTAACGATGGATCAGGTCCTCGTACTTCTGGCGGTTTCCGTCACAGCGACACTCGCCGCTCCACTGTTGGTTGGCGAGGCACGCTGGCAGATCCACCGGCCGCAACTCGCGCTGTTTGCCTGGTTGGCGGTGTTTACCCTCGGAGTCCTGACATTGGGCTCGGCGGTTATGCTCGCAATTGGTGTCTCGACGGGCCTGGTGCCGCATCAGGACGACCACCACACCCCGTGGGACCACACCGTACTAGCGCTGGGCGCATGGGTGGCCTTGGGGCTGGTGGGTGCCATCCTGGTGGTGGTGGCGCGCGGGTTTGACCGGATTCGAGCCCAGCGACTCCACGTTGATGCGGCGCTCACCTCGGTCAGCGACGGTGCCACGGCGTACGACGGTGAACACGAATACCTGATCGTGCCGAGCCCCGAGCTCGCCGCCTTTTCGATTCCGGGCTCTGACCCTACCGTTGCGGTAACCCAGGGACTGGTCGATGTGATGACACTCGCGGAACTGCGTGCGGTGCTCGCCCACGAAAGAGCGCACCTTCGGTATCGGCACGGAGCAATCATTGCACTCGCCGACCTGAACGCAGCCTGCGTCCCCTGGTTATCGGCCGCCCGACGGTTTGCCGCATCTGCCCGTCTTCTCATCGAGCTCATCGCCGACGACGTGGCGGCACGTCAGGTGGGCGCGGCGGACCTCATCTCTGCACTAACACGCCCGTCTGTCTCACGCA
>JBEEON010000079.1:0-3279 GCA_041191625.1 Actinomycetota bacterium
AGCGCAATAACCGCGAGGTTTGCGACAACGAGCAGCCAGCTGTACGGCAGCACCGCCGCCCCAATGCGTCGTGCCCGATCGGACTCGAACAGCGCACCGGTTTTCAGCAACCAGGGGAGCAGGATCCACAGTGCGGTAATCGTGGTCGTCCACACCGCCATGCAGTACAGGCACAGGAATCCGATATCAAAGACAGCCTCGGTGAACAGCCACATCAGGAATACCCAGGCCGCAAAAATGCCGACAATGAACGAGCGCCAGAACCAGCGCGCAAAGTTTGCTCCCGCCAACACCGCGGCACCGATCGTGCCCACAATGGCGTAGCCCGTCATTCCAAAGAACTGGTTGGGGATTCCCCAGAAGACTCGAGCTTCCTCGGACTGCATGACGTTTCCGCAGCTAAAGAAAGGGTTGATGTTGCACGAGGGTTGGGTTCCGTCTTTCAGCAGGTAATAGCCTTCGACTCCCAGGGTGATGGCGGCAAGCCAGGACACGAATCCAAATACAAGGATGAATACACCTATGCGGATGCGCGTTGATTTGTCCATGTTCACCCGTTCAGTATCGCAGGTGCCGTGAGGTCGGCAACGGACTTTGGGCCCATTCTGGGGATTTTCACAGCCCCGTTACCCAGGGTTACCGTCAGTGGTTCGTAAATCTGCACTCCGTGCAGTGCCTTCGGCTATGATGGAAATGCGCGAACAGTCGCGCACGGTTTTACCGGGCATACCGGGCTAGGGGTCAACAGGCCCATGCGGATAGCCAGCTCCGCGCGTAGTGACAGTACGCATACGCATCATCCGATGCGAAGAACACACAATTTTGGACACACAAGTCCACAAAGTTTCAGCCCGTTTCGGGCTACGAGAGGTACGCCAGCAATGGTGAAAAAATCACAAAATACTGAAATTGATTCGTCGTCGACCGCCGAGATCATGGCCGAGGACATCGAATCTTCCGACACGGTGTCTGCCGAAATCACCGAGGCAATCGCCGAAGAAACATCCGTGTCCGCCGACGCTCCCGTTGACCACGAGGAATCTGAAGCCGGTTCCGCCGACGCAGAACAGGCTGCACCCGCGGAAGCGCTGTCGACCGAAGACGAAGCAGCCGAAACAGCAGAACCCGCTAAGCCGGAATTCGAGCCCATCGTGCTCGAGTCGCCCACGCAACTGGTTTTCCGCGCCCCCGACATGCGTTTCGTGCCCGTCAACCCCACCCGTGTTGACGAAGAAGACAATCGCCAGGTTCGCCGACGTGAGCGCAACCGTAACGACCGTTCACGCACCGAACGTCGCGAACAGATCGCTGCAGAAGCAGAGCTCCCCACCGAACCCACCCGTATCAAGGGTTCGACCCGCATCGAGGCCAAGCGCCAGCGTCGCCGCGACAACCGTGAAATTGGCCGTCGCCGTCCCGTCGTCACCGAAACCGAGTTCCTCGCACGACGCGAAAGCGTCGACCGCGTCATGGTCGTGCGTTCCAAGGACGGACGTATTCAGATCGGTGTTCTCGAAGACAAGGTCCTCGTCGAACACTATGTGGCCCGCTCACAAGAGGCGAGCCTCATCGGAAATGTCTACCTGGGCAAGGTTCAGAACGTCCTTCCGTCGATGGAAGCCGCATTCGTGGACATCGGACGTGGCCGTAACGCTGTGCTGTACTCGGGTGAAGTCGACTGGGACGCCGCGAACGAGGGCAATGCAGCAAATCAGCCGCGTCGTATCGAACTCGCGCTGAAGTCGGGCGACCAGGTTTTGGTTCAGGTCACCAAGGACCCCGTGGGGCACAAGGGTGCACGTCTGACCAGCCAGGTCAGCCTTCCCGGACGCTACGTCGTCTACGTCCCCAGCGGCTCGATCAACGGCATCAGCCGTAAGCTTCCGGATTCCGAGCGTTCGCGCCTCAAGGGCATCCTGTCGGCGATCCTTCCCGAAACCGCTGGCGTTATCGTGCGCACCGCGGCCGAAGGAGCAACCGAGGAACAGCTCACCCACGATGTCAGCCGTCTGACCGCACAGTGGGATGCCATCCAGAAGAAGGTCGAGGGCGGAAACGCACCGGCACTGTTGCACTCAGAGCCTGACCTTCTCGTCAAGATCATCCGCGACGTGTTCAACGAGGACTTCAAGAGCCTCGTCATCCACGGCCAGGACGCGTACACCGTCATCAGCGACTACCTCGCACAGGTCGCTCCCGATCTGTTGGAACGCATTGTCATCCACAACGACGGCACGGACCCCTTCGACACATACCGCGTGACGGAACAGATTTCGAAGGCGCTGGACCGCAAGGTGTGGTTGCCCTCGGGTGGTTCGTTGGTCATCGACCGCACCGAAGCCATGACGGTCATCGATGTGAACACCGGCAAGTTTGTCGGCTCCGGCGGAAACCTGGAAGAAACGGTCACGAAGAACAACCTCGAGGCCGCCGAAGAAATTGTCCGCCAACTGCGTTTGCGTGACATTGGTGGAATCGTCGTGGTCGACTTCATCGACATGGTGCTCGAATCGAACCGCGATCTGGTTCAGCGCCGCATGATCGAATGCCTCGGTCGTGACCGTACGAAGCACCAGGTGGCCGAAATCACCAGCCTTGGTCTGGTTCAGATGACGCGTAAGAAGCTGGGGCTCGGACTGCTCGAGACCTTCAGCGAGGCGTGCGAGGTGTGTGCAGGGCGTGGCATCGTTGTTCACCACGAACCGGTGGGCAAGGCGCGTCAGTCCGATTCGGACCAGCCTTCGTCTCAGGGCTCTCGCAAGCGCAAGGGCTCGCAGTCGAAGAACAACTCACAGAATTCGAGTTCGGGAACTCACGAGATCACGGACAGCGCACGCAATGCGCTGGCTGCGATTGCCGCGAGCACCGTACACGTGGCGGAAGATGTCGTCCAGAAGGTCGATACCGCCGTGTCACACGTTGTCGCCGAGGTCGCACATGACCTCGACAGCCTGATGGCACGACTTCCGGAAGCGCCCGCAGCGGGGGAGCGCACCGCGCGTCGACCCCGTCGTGCGCGTTCAAAGCCGACGTCGAGCGCCTCCAGCACTCACAACGGCGACACGAGCGGCGAATAACCGCACTGTAATTTGCTCTAGCCCGATTTGTGGGCTAGGCTTGAACCTTGGTGGGAACACGCATGCCGTGTCCACCGACAAGCTTTGTTGAAAGGGATAACCGTGGTTTACGCAATTGTGCGCGCCGGTGGGCGACAGGAAAAGGTGGAGGTCGGCTCCATCATTACCGTCGACCGCATTCAGGCGAACAAGGACGGCAACA
>JBEEON010000080.1:0-17759 GCA_041191625.1 Actinomycetota bacterium
TTTTCGACCGGTAATCGTCAGGTAGCCGTCGTCGTCGAACGAACCGATGTCACCGGTGCGGAACCAGCCATCCTGCAGAACTTCGTTGGTGGCTTTCGCGTTTTTCCAGTAACCCTGGAAGACGTTGATGCCCTTGACGAGGATCTCGCCGTCATCCTCGGTGCGCACCGAAATACCCGGAAGTACTGGACCCACAGTGCCGATTTTGAACTTGTGGGCCAAGTTGATGGTGGCCGGTGCGGTGGTCTCGGTCAGGCCGTAACCCTCCAGCACGCGGAAGCCGAGGCTGCGATAGAAGTGGCCCAGGCGGCTACCCAGCGGGGCCGAACCACTGATGGCATAGACGACCTTTCCGCCCAGAGCGTGGCGCAGCTTCGACAAAACCAGCTTGTCGAGGACGATGAACTGCAGCTTCAGCCCCAGGGGAACCTTGCCGGCGTCCAAAGCGCGCGAATAGGCGATGGCGGTGGCGGCAGCCTTGCGGAAAATTGCACCCTTTCCGGCGGCCTCGGCCTTCTGCTCGGACGAGTTGAAGACCTTTTCAAAGACACGGGGCACGGCCAAAAGGAACGTGGGCTGGAAGCTGCCCAGCGAGGGCAAGAGAAGCTTCGTGTCGCTCTGGTGTCCGACGCGAACGCCCGAATGCACACAGAGGATGCTGATGAACCGCGCAAAGACGTGAGCTGCCGTGATGAACAGCAGGGTGGACGCGCCGGGCATACCCACAACCTCGTCCATTTCGAGTGCGGCATTGCGGATGGTGTCGACAAAATTGCCGTGCGACAGGATGCAACCCTTGGGGTTACCGGTGGAACCTGACGTGTAAATCAGTGTGGCGAGGTCGGTGGACTGAGCCGAAGTTCGGCGAGCCTCGAGCTCAACATCGCTGACACCCACGCCGGCCGTGATCAGCTTGTCCACGTCGTTCAGGTGCAACTGCCACACCGAGTCCACCTTGGGGGTCTCGGGGCGAATTTCGTCAAAACGCTGGAAGTATTCGGCCGTTTCCACGATCAGTCCCGTGGCCCCGGAATCGTTCAGCGTGTACGCAATCTGCGACGGCGACGAGGTCTCGTACACCGGCACCAGCGTCGCGCCCGCATAGAACATTGCGAAATCAACCAGAGTCCACTCATAGCTGACCTTGCACATCATGCCGATCTTGTCACCCGGCTTGATGCCCGCGGCAATGAAACCCTTGGCCAGGGACATGACGTGCTCACGGAACTCGCTCACCGTAATCGGTGCCCACGTGCCGTCCTTCTGTTGAATGCCAAACAGCACCAGGTCGGGAGAGAGGGCAAATCGTGATTCCAGCAGATCCGTGATGTTGTCCGTGGGGACATTGGGGATCAGGATCGGGGTGCTGAATTCTTTCACGGATACTCCTTTGGGCCGAGGGTTGCCCTTTACTCTACTGGTCGCTAGCGCTGGGTAACAGAAGTTCCGTAGACTTTCACGATGCACGCAATTGGAATCGATATCGGCGGAACAAAGATCGCCGGAGGTGTGGTGTCCGCCGACGGTCGAATCCTCACCCAACAGCGAATTGATACCCCCGATGGCGCGGATGTAGTGGACGCTGTTGCGCAGATGATTGCGGAACTTTCGATTGACCACGAGCCCGTGGCCGTAGGTATCGCCATCCCTGGTTTTGTCGACCTGACCCGCGAAACTGTGCGCATCGCACCGAACATCGGTGGCTGGGTCAACATCCCCGTCGCGCAGCTATTTGCGGAACGCGTCGACCTGCCCATTCTCATCGACAACGATGCAAACGCCGCCGGCTGGGCCGAACACCGATTTGGTGCGGGACAGGACGTCGCGCACATGACAATGCTCACCATCGGGACCGGACTGGGCGGTGCAATCATCGCCTCGGGTGAAGTTTTCCGTGGCGGTTTCGGTTCGGCCGCTGAACTGGGGCACATGTGCGTTCACCCCGGTGGGCTCGAATGCACGTGCGGCGCTCGCGGCTGTATCGAACAGTACGCGTCCGGTCGCGCACTTCAGCGGTACGCGCACGAACGTGCCGCACGTGATGGTGGCGGACTGGCACAGCTGATCGCCGATGCGGGCGAAATCACCGCCCCTGGTTTTGTGGAATTGGTGGAATCCGGTGATGAGGGCGCGTTGGGTGCGCTCGTTGACCTGGGTACCGAGCTGGGCAAGGCCTGCGCAATCCTGCAGTCGGTGCTCGACCCCGAGCTGTTTGTCATCGGTGGGGGAGTTTCCGCCGTCGGCGCCCCGCTGCTCGACCCCATTCGTGCAGCTTTCGAGTCCAGTGTTTCCGCACGCAGCAGTCGACCAATTGCGCGCATTGAGTTGGCGGAAATGTCGGGAGACGCCGGACTGATCGGTGCCGCAGACCTGGCCCGCGCCTCGCTGGGGCACAGAAGGTAGCCCCATGTTCTACTGGATTGTCAAAAATTTGGTGCTCGGCCCCCTGCTCAACAGTGCGTTCAGGCCATGGGTGAAAGGTCTCGACAACGTCCCCGCGGACGGTCCCGCCATTTTGGCCAGCAACCACCTGTCGTTCGTGGACTCGATTTTCTTGCCCCTGGTGCTCGACAGGCCTGTGGTGTTCCTCGCAAAGAGCGACTACTTCACGGGCAAAGGCGTGAGGGGATTCTTCACGCGATTGTTCTTCAACGCTGCGGGGCAGTTGCCCATTGACCGTTCCGGCGGGAAAGCCAGCGAGGCTTCGCTGAACACGGGCCTGCGGGCGCTGTCCGAGGGGCGACTCTTGGGAATCTATCCCGAGGGCACTCGAAGCCCGGACGGCCGTCTGTACCGCGGGCGAACCGGAATTGCCCGAATGGTGCTGGAGGCCCACGTTCCCATCATCCCCGTCGCCATGATCGACACGGACAAGGTGATGCCGATCGGTTCACGCATGCCGAAGGTGCACCGCGTTGGGGTCGTGTTCGGCAAGCCGCTCGACTTCTCGCGCTTTGAGGGTTACGAGGGGGACCGGTTCGTGCTGCGGGCGATCACCGACGAAATCGTGCATGAGCTGTTCGTACTTTCGGGCCAAGAATATGTCGACGAGTATGCCTCGGCAGCTCGTGCGCGCAGTGCCGCCCGCAAGGGCAAGTAGGCTAGAGAAACGACCAATTCTGAAGGATTACTGTGACTGATTCGACTGCACCCGCCAACACCGCCGACGTCGTAGCCGGTTTGGACGCATGGCGTTCGCTTCCGATTAAGCAGCAGCCCGTGTGGGACGACCTTGACGAGGTCCGTGCCGTGTCGGCGGAACTGTCGAAGTTGCCGCCACTGGTTTTCGCCGGTGAAGTCGACATGTTGAAGGCGCGCCTTGCCCGTGCGGCACGCGGAGACGCGTTCCTGCTGCAGGGCGGCGACTGTGCCGAAACCTTCGATGGTGCCACCGCAGACAAGATCCGTAATCGTGTAAAGACCATCCTGCAGATGGCCGTGGTGTTGACCTACGGCGCCTCGATGCCGGTCGTGAAGATGGGCCGCATGGCCGGTCAGTTCGCAAAGCCCCGCTCGAGCGATTTTGAAACCCGTGGCGATGTGACGTTGCCCGCGTACCGTGGCGACATTGTCAACGGATACGACTTCACCCCCGAATCGCGTCGCGCTGACCCTCAGCGAATGGTCAAGGGGTACCACACCTCGGCGTCGACGTTGAACCTCATCCGCGCATTCACTCAGGGTGGTTTCGCCGACCTTCGCGAGGTGCACTCGTGGAACAAGGGCTTCGCCGAGAACCCCGCAAACAAGCGTTACGAAAAGCTTGCCGGCGAAATCGACAAGGCAATTCGTTTCATGGCCGCCGCGGGCGCGAACTTTGACGAGCTGACCCGTGTCGAATTCTTTGCCAGCCACGAGGGCCTGCTCATGGATTACGAGCGACCCTTGACGCGAATCGACTCGCGCACCGGTCTGGCCTATGACACGTCAACACACTTTGTGTGGGTGGGTGAGCGCACGCGTGAGCTGGACGGCGCTCACGTCGACTTCTTCTCGCGCATCCAGAACCCGATCGGTGTCAAGCTGGGCCCCTCCACGACCCCCGACGACATGCTGCGCCTGATTGACAAGCTTGACCCTCACCGCGAGCCCGGTCGTTTGACCTTCATCACCCGCATGGGTGCGGGCAAGATCCGCGATGCTCTGCCCCCTCTGCTCGAGGCCGCCAAGGCGAGCGACGCGCTTCCGCTGTGGATCACCGACCCGATGCACGGCAACGGTCTCACCACCCCCAACGGTTTCAAGACCCGTCGATTTGATGACGTGGTCGACGAGGTGAAGGGCTTCTTTGAGGCTCACCGCGACGCTGGAACCTTCCCCGGTGGTCTGCACGTCGAGTTGACCGGTGATGATGTCACCGAGTGCCTCGGTGGCGCCGAGATGATTGACGAGGACACCCTCGCAACGCGCTACGAATCGCTGTGCGACCCTCGCCTGAACCACAAGCAGTCGCTCGAGCTCGCCTTCCTGGTGGCCGAAGAGCTCTCTGCCCGCTAAACGCTTCACCGCACGTGGTGGCTGCCCCTCGGGGTGGTCGCCACGTGTGCGTTAGTAGGCGCCCGTAATTGTGATGGTGGTACCGCGAGGGGACATCAGTCCCGAGGCTGGGTCGACCGACACGGCCTTGGCGAAGTCTTCGCCCCATAGCGACGCCGGCAGGTCGGAGGATACCTCGGCCACGAAACCGAGGGATTCGAGCAGCTCCTTGGCCTGTTGGATTGTCAGTCCCGAAACTTCGGGGATCATGATGAGTTCCGGCCCCTTCGAGATGATGAGGGTTACCGAATCACCGGGCGAAAGTTTCGCTGCATGATCCACGCGAATCACGGCGCCCTTTTTGACGGTATCGCTGTACTCGGTGGTGGGGGATACCGAGACAACGAGACCTACCTCTTCCAGAGCCTTGGTGGCCCATGCCTTGGAACGGCCCTCAACCTCGGGCACTGGGCCGGCGGACACAATCAGGGACACGAGGTCGCCACGGTATAGCTGTGAACCGGCGTTGACGGGTGTGCTGTCGGGGCCCACCACGCTGATGATGGTGTCGGCGGGCGCACTGTCGTCGAACCGTGCGACATTCGCGGCGATCGAGATGTCGAGCATCCCCAGAGCTGCCGTGTAATCGGCAATGGACTGGCCCGACCATTCGGGCAACGTCACGGGCTCAGCTCCGAGCGAGATGACGAGGTGCACCTCGGTGCCCTTGGGCACGGGGCCCGTGAGTTCGGGGTCGGTGCGAATCACCAGACCTTCGACGACATCCTGGGTGTATTCCTCGATAGCGGGGGTGAGTACGACGAGCCCAGCCTCGGTCAACTGGGCGGTTGCCTCGTCTGCGGTAAGCCCGGCGACGGAAATATTTGAGGCCAACGACCCGGGCCCTAGACCGAACCACCAGCCCGCGCCGCCCGTCAACATCACGACGACAACGGCAATGATGGCCAACAGCTTGCCGCGACGTTGACGATTTGCTGACAGGGCCGTGAGTGCCCCTGTCGCGTTCGCCGACACCGAGCGGTCGGGGCTCGTCGCACGCGCCACATCGGGGCGTTGGATAACCTGCGTTGCCGCGGTATCAATACGATCCAGTACGCGCGTCTGTTCGATCGTGTCGATGACTTCCGTCGGCGCTTCGGGGGAGTTCGCCTTCGAATGTGCGATGGCCTTGCGAATCCCGTCGCGGAATGCGAGGGCGTCCTTGGGGCGGTTCTGAGGGTTCTTTGCAGTGGCCCACTGGATTACTTCGTCGAGTTCGTAGGGAAGGTCGGGGACCAATTCGGCGGCACGGGGCACCGGGTTGTTGGCATGTTGCATCGCGATCTGCATGGGCGTTTCGCCAACAAACGGTTGCTTTCCCGTCAGCATTTCGTACAACATGATTCCCACCGAGTACAGGTCGCTGCGGAAATCCGAGGTGCCGCGCTGCAACAGTTCCGGGGAAATGTAGGCGATGGTACCCATCAGTGTCGCGCCCGTTTGGGTTGCGCTCGTGACGGGGCGCGCGAGTCCGAAGTCTCCCACCTTGATTCGGCCGTCGTCGACCAGCATGACGTTTTCCGGTTTCACATCCCGGTGCATGATGCCCTCGCGGTGCGCGGCGTCCAGTCCCTGCAGCACGGCGGTGGTGATGTCGAGTGCCTGTTCGACCGTCAGCTGACCGAAGTCGTTGAGTAGTTCGCGCAACGTCATCCCGGGCAGATATTCCATGACGAGGAAGAGGATGTCGCCCTCTTGGCCTTGGTCGTACACGGAGACGATGTTGGGGTGGGTCAGTCGGGCGGTGTGACGCGCCTCGGTGATGAATTTTTGTGCATAGGCTGGATCGTCGACGAGGTGCCCGTGCATGATCTTGATGGCGACGTTGCGTTCCAGTCGCAGGTCGGTTGCCAGGTACACGCCTGCCATCCCGCCACGTGCGATTCGCGACTGAATACGGTAGCGGCCATCAATGGTCGCGCCGATCAGTCGGTCTTGGGAATTCGTAGTCACGTGTCGAGTCTATTCAGGCGGGCGGCAGCGCGTTTGCGTACACGCTATGTGAGGTCGAAAAGCCAGTTCCAGGCACTGGATTCCCATTGGGCGTAGGCGTCAGGAAACGCGGAAATCTGGACGGATTGTGCGGCCCTCGACAGACTCATGGTCTGCCAACCGGGAATGTCGAGAAGTCCGCGATTGCGGGTGCTGGCGGTGGAATTCGGTCCGCCATAGAACGCCATGGCGGCGTTCCGCGGGTCCATGATCTCGGCGACGCTGCCCCAACCGGATGATGGCCGCTGTTGGAACAGGCCGACGGAATCGCGGTCTCCGTAGTCAATGTTTTCGAGGCGTGATTCCTGCATCGCGGTTGCGAGCGCGATGGCGATGCCAAAATTGGGGACCCCGAGTTCGCGTCCCACCGAAATAATGATCTGAGCGTTGCGGGTCATCGACTGGCTCAAGGGGGCGATGACCCCGCCGCCGTTTCCGCTCACCGCACGCTGTCCAGAGCGAAGTAACGGCGCTGCGGCAATTTCGGTGACCGGGACCGGCGTCGATCGAACCGATGATTTGGGTTTCTTGCTGACGACGAGCACCTGGCCGGGTTGCACCGCGGTCCGCCAGGACAAACCGTTGAGGGCGAGCAGTGCCGCCGTGGGGATACCGTGCAGCGCGGCGATCGAGTGCAGGCTTTCCCCATCTGAGACGGTGTGTTCGGTCGCGCCGGTGCTGCTCTGTACGGCTGCGGTGTCGACCTCGGGTTCCGCAGGGGGTGCGGGATGCTGCCGGGTCTCGGCGTTTGCATCGGCGGCTACCGGACTTCCCACCAGTGCCGCGACGACGCCGGAAATGAGGATGGGGATGGTGCCCAAAGCGGTTGCGCGTACGACCCGAGTCTTGCGATCCGCGGCACGTCGTTCCGCGCGGGTGGGCAGTTGCGGGGTCAAACCCTCGAAGAGGGGGTGAGGGGCGTGTCGTTGTGGTTCTGAACTGTCCACGTGTCGCCCCTTTCGCTCACCTAATATTCTGGCCGAAGGTGCCGAAATGGCGGGGATTTGCGGTGTGTGTTACACGCTTCGATGGGTGATTGCGTCGACCAGCGCGCGCAGCTCACTGCGCGACTCGCTGTCGATCGACGAGGACTCCAATGCTGCGAGCGAACGTTCGCGCGACAGGGTGATGAGTTTTTCGACTTCGTCCACTGCGCCGGTGGCGGTGATGGTGGTCCGCAGCATGTCGATCTGGTCGCTGGTCAGTTCAGGGTCCCCAACAAGTTCGTCGAGAAATGCACGTGTGGACCGATCGGCGTTTCTGCGCGCGAAGGCCATGAGGATTGTCCGTTTGCCCTCGCGAAGGTCGTCGCCCGCGGGCTTGCCCGTTTGTTCGCTGTCGCCGTACACGCCAAGCAGGTCGTCGCGCAATTGGAATGCGAATCCCAGGGGGGGTGCGAATGCTCGGAGTGATTCGATGAGGGTTCGTTGTGCTCCGCCGATGATGGCGCCCAGGACCAGTGGTGCTTCCATCGAGTACTTTGCGGACTTGTAAATGACGACCTGTTGGGCGCGCTTGAGTGCGTCGGCTTCAGCGACGTTTCGCCACGCGACGGATTCAAAAATGTCGAGGTACTGTCCCGCCGTGACATCGCACCGCATGGTGCGAAGTTCGGTGCGCAGTGCGCTCTGATCACGAGGGTCGACGGACAGTGCGGTTTCGAGGAACAGGTCGTCGCTCCATGCGAGCAGCAGGTCTCCGAGCAGGATTGCCCCCGCCGCGCCGAATTCTGAGCGGGATCCGGCGAGCTGCTGGTCTTCGTGGAGCGTTTCGAGGCGACGGTGTGCGGCGGGCTTTCCGCGGCGGGTGTCGCTTTTGTCGATGACGTCATCGTGTACCAGTGCGGCTGCATGGAAAATTTCGAGGCCCGTCGCCAGAGTTTCGACGGTGTGTTTTCCGGGATGCGCGTCGAGGACAGCGGAGGGGTCATCGGCAAGCACGCTCGCGCGCCAACCCCAATAGGCCAGCTGTGCACGGAATCGTTTTCCTCCCGAAAGCAGTCCGGCGGCAATATCGGCCAGGGGGAGGGTGTTGGCCGAAATCTGGTCCATTTCGGGTCGTCGACTGGAGACTACGGTGTCAATCCGGGCGGAAACGGCGGCGGTGAGAGTGGTGGCGCTCATGGTTTCTAGAATACAAGTCGAGTCGGGCGTACACTGGATGTAGTTTCCTGAAAGGGGCGCACATGTCGTTATCTGATGAAGACCGCCGTTTGCTGGACGAGATGGAGCGACAGCTCACCGCCGGCACCGCTGATGTGGTGTCAACGTCCCGTGCGAGTGCCCCGAACTTGACCATGGTCACGGCCGGGATTGTCACGATTGTTGTGGGCGCCGGTGTGCTGCTTTTGGGTGTGATTTTGGCCATGCCGTTTGTGGGTGTCGCAGGTTTCGCCGTCATGGTTGTGGGTACCACTTTGACGTTGAAGAAATCGGATGCGCCTGCGTCACCATCGCAGCCTGCCCGTAAGCAGGGGCGCTCGTTTACGTCGACTTTGGAAGAGCGTTGGGATCGCCGTTCGGAGGGCGATCGCTAGGCGATTCTCCTCGTGATTTCCCCGCTGTAGCGGGACGTTAGCCCGGCTTCGGCCGGGCTTTGTGTGTATGCGCTGTGCGCCGAGTGTGTGCTCGTCGGCGGTGTTGTGGTGCGCCGTGAAACGGAAGTGGGGGACACGCCCAAATATTTCTGGCATAAGGGAGCAAAATGGGTGATTGTGGAGTAAAGTGGAGATGTTGGAGCAATCTCGCAACGGCGCAGATTCGGGAAACCCGAACCGCCGCAGGAACCAGGGGAAGGGGGAGCGGATGCTACTCGGCACATATGAACCGAAGCTGGACGACAAAGGCCGCATCATCCTCCCCGCCAAATTCCGAGACGAATTCGCTGACGGTGTCGTGCTGACCCGTGGGCAAGAGCACTGCGTCTACGTTTTCTCGACCGCAGAGTTCAACCAGATCCACGAACGCATCCGCCAGGCTCCGGTGAACTCCAAGAGCGCACGTGACTACCTGCGCCTCTTCCTTTCGGGCGCCAGCGACGAACAGCTCGACAAGCAGCACCGCGTGACGATTCCCGCGAACCTGCGCGACTACGCCGGGCTCGACCGCGAACTGACCGTAATCGGAACGGGAAATCGCGCAGAAATTTGGTCCACCCAGGCGTGGAACGAGTACTACGCCGACAAGGAACAGGCATTCAGTGAGACGGAAGAGGAGGTGATTCCGGGACTCTTCTAGTCGCGATGCTGCGACTCCCCGCCGTGCCCTGAGACACCTTCCCCGGTAACAGGTCAACGGAAGGGAATCGGAGCATCGGGATCCCGAAACACTATGACCGCCACCCCGACTCACATCCCCGTACTGCTCGACGAATGCGTCGACATCCTGGCTCCCGCATTGAACCACGAGGGTGCCGTGTACGTCGATGGGACCTTGGGTCTCGGCGGCCACACCGAAGCCTTCCTCGAACGTTTCCCCGGAATCACTGCCGTGGGTATTGACCGTGACACGTCGGCACTCGCTCTGGCCGGTGCGCGCCTCGCGCGTTTTGATGGCCGGTTCCACGGCGTTCACACCACGTACGACCAAATTCCTGCCGCTCTCGAAGAACTCGAAATTGATGCCGCTGACGGGATCCTCATGGACCTCGGTGTCTCGTCGATGCAGCTGGACGAGGCTGACCGCGGATTCGCCTATGCGCAGGATGCACCGCTGGACATGCGCATGAACCAGACCACCGGAATCACCGCAGCCGAAATCTTGCAGACGTACACCGAATCAGAATTGATTCGAATTTTCCGCGAATTCGGTGAAGAGAAACTCGCTCCCCGCTATGCCCGGGCAATTGTTGCCGAACGCGCCCAGAACCCGATCGAGCGTTCCGGCCACCTGGTGACCGTGCTGAACGATGCGACCCCTTACGCGCTGCGCAATGCCGGACACCCCGCGAAGCGCGTGTTCCAGGCGCTGCGCATCGAGGTCAACGCAGAGCTCACGATTTTGCGCAGCGCAATCTCGCATGCACTGGATTCGCTCGCCGTCGGCGGACGACTCGCTGTGCTGTCGTACCACTCGCTCGAAGACCGAATCGTGAAGACCGAATTCGCGGCCCGTACCTCGTCGCGCGCGCCGGTCGGTCTTCCCGTGGAACCCGCCGCCATGAAGGCGTCGTACCGCCTGCTCTTCAACGGTGCCCGCACCGCAAGCGCAGCAGAAATTTCTCGTAACTCCCGCGCCGCATCGGTGAAATTCCGTGCAATCGAACGATTGGAGGTTGCCCGATGAGCGCTGTAGCTGCTGGAGGTAACTACGCAACCCAGCGACCCACCGCGACCCCCATGTCGTCGCGTGCGTCCCTCACCGCAGTGTCGCGTGGCACAGAGGCAGTCCACAACCGTCGCTTGAAGCGCAGCATCGTTGTCGTCCTCGCCATCGTCGCCGTATATTTGCTGCGCCAGTTCGTGTCGATCGGTGTGGCCGAGGGCGCATACGAGATCGCATCGTTGAACCAGCAGCAGGTCAACCTGCAGCGCGACGCCGAGTTCGCTTCGGAACAGTTGCGCGTGATGGATTCACCGCAGAACCTTGCGACGATGGCCGAGAAGTTGGGCATGATCTCGAACGCCCAGCCCGCATACCTGCGACTCAGCGATTCTCATGTTTTTGGTTCGCCCTCCGGTGCCGAGAAGACCGGCAGTGGCGCTGTGCCCATCGCCAACGACCTCGTGAAGCAGTTGGGTGTGAGCTCGGTTGTCGTTCCCGCAACGGAATCGGCCGACGAGAAGGCGACCACCGTGCAGTCCGAGACTGAAACCGGTGCTGTTGCATCGGGATCCGAAATCCCTGCCCCCAAGACCAACTAACGGTCGGGCACTGACATGCTCCGTCGTCTGCAAAACCTCAGCCGCGTCTCGTGGTTGCTGATCTTTACCTATGTGATGATCGGGCTCATCGCAGTGCGCCTCTTTGACATCCAGGTGCTGCAATCTGCACGTCTGGCCGAAGAAGCCAATAACCGTCGCAGCGTCTCGCAAACCCTCTATGGCACCCGGGGCACCGTCTATGACGCCAGCGGAATCGTGTTGGCGGAAAGCGTCGAACGCTATGACATCACGGTGTCGCCGCGATTTGTCGCAAGCTTTGTGCGGGACGGCTCGACGGTAACTGTCGACGAGGCCCTCGCCGAAATTTCGTTCCACACGGGCGTAAAACAGGCCACCATGAAGAACGCCATCTTGAAGGATCCGGAATCCGATTTCGCGTACCTGGCAAAAGCGGTGACCATCGATGTGTTGCGTGAAATCCAGGCCCTCGATATTCCCTGGGTGTATTCCGATCTGCGGCCTTCGCGCACCTATCCTCGTGGAGCAGTGGCGGGGAACCTCGTGGGTTTCATGGGTACCGACGGCCCGCAGACGGGTGTCGAGTATTACCAAAACGAATGTCTCGCGGCAACCGACGGCACCTCGTTCTATGAGCGAGGCGCCGATGGAGTGCGCATTCCCGGTTCCACCGTCGTCACGGTCGAGCCCAAGCAGGGTGGCGACATCCGTTTGACGATCGATTCCGATCTGCAGTGGTTTGCCCAGCAGACCCTGCAGGACCAAGGAAAGAAGCTGGGGGCGGCTTGGGCGACGGCGATGGTGGTGCGCGTCGCTGACGGTCACATCCTCGCGGCAGCCGACTGGCCCAGCGTGGACCCCAACAATGTCGACGTGACCAAGCCGGACGATTTGGGTGCACGAATCTTTTCGTCCCCGTTCGAGCCCGGATCAATTTTTAAGCCGATGACCATTGCCTCGTTGCTGGACATGGGCAAAATCACCCAAACCACGAAGGTGACCGTTCCCAGCCGATTCAGTGTGGGTGGCGCCTTTATTAAGGACTCGTTCGGCCACGCCACCATGAAGTGGACAACCACCGGTGTTCTCATCAACTCGTCGAACATCGGCGTGAGCATGTTGGCCAAGGGCATGTCGGCGACTCAGCGTTACGACCTCTTGAAGTCGTGGGGAATCGGCACCGAAACTTCGGTGAACTTCCTCGGTGAGGACCCCGGTTACCTTGCCGATCCCGCCGGCGTGGATGTGATCACCCAGAACACCCAGATGTTTGGGCAGGGTGTGACCGTGACGTCCGCACAGATGGCGCAGGTGTATCAAACTTTGGGTAACGACGGTGTGCGAATTCCGTTGACTCTGGTCTCGGGCTGTGAAAAGGCCGACGGAACCATGACGAACCTGCCCGCCACAACCCCCACCCAGGTGGTCAGTGCCAAGGCCGCACAGGAAACCGTCGAGATGATGGAACTCGTGGTTACCGAGGGTTCTGCCGCTCCAGTGCTGAAGATTCCGGGCTACCGGGTGGCAGCAAAGACTGGTACCGCCGAGGTCGCACAAAACGGCGTCTATGGCAGCAAGCGCATCATCTCTGTCGCGGGGTTGGCTCCAGCCGAGGATCCCCAATACGCCGTCATCGTCACATTTGGTTTGCCGACAAACGGCGACAGTTCCTACTATGCCGGCCCAGCGTTTAGTACCCTGATGGGACAAGTTCTGAAGTATTACCGAGTGCCACCGTCGACGACGAAGACACCCGATTTGCCTGAAACCTGGAAGTAGTGAGCATGACGGGAAATATCCCACCGGTTTTACGTCCCGAGCATTTGACGCCTCGAATGCTGTCAGAGATGGTCCGCGAGTGCGGTCTGACCGCACACGGATCAGTGGACGGCATCGAAGTTTCGGGGATGACCGTCATGACCCGCGAAGTGCAGTCGGGTGACCTGTTCGTCGCGCTGCGCGGAGTTAACCGTCACGGTGCCGAATTTGTCCAGGATGCGTTGGCCGCAGGTGCGGTCGCAGTGCTCACGGACCCCGAAGGGGCCGAGCTGGCTCGCGAGTCGGGCCTCCCCATTGTTGTCACCGAAAACCCTCGATCGGTACTCGGCGACATCAGTGCATGGTTCTATCGCACCAACGATGATGCACCCCAGTTCTTTGGAATCACCGGGACGAACGGTAAAACATCCACCGCCTACCTGCTCGAGGGAATCCTCAAGCAGATCGGTGTTGTCACCGGTTTGTCGACAACCGCGGAACGCCACATCGGCGAAATGTCGGTGATCTCGAGGCTGACGACACCGGAGGCCAGTGAGCTCCATGCGCTGATTGCGCGTATGAAGGAACACCAGGTCCGCGGCGTCGTCATCGAGGTATCCGCTCAGGCCCTCACACACAACCGTGTCTCGGGTATCCGATTCGACACCGTGGGTTTCACCAACCTCTCGCACGACCACCTCGACGATTACGCCGATATGGACGAATACTGTGCGGCAAAGGCGCGGTTGTTCCAACCCGATGTTGCTCGCCGTGGTGTGGTGTGCCTCGACACGGTCTGGGGTGAACGCATCGTTGCCGAATCCCACATCCCCGTCACCACAATTTCCTCTGTGGGCCACCCCGATGCCGAATGGACAGTCGAGATCATCGAAGACAACCCGGCATACACCGAGTTCCGGTTGACGGGACCCGATGGCGTCGAGATTCAGACACGAGAACCCGTCATTGGCCGACACATGGCTGCCAATGCGGCACTGGCCATTGTGATGCTCATTGTCAACGGAATCGACCCCTATGTGATTCAGCACGCGCTGGATCGGGATGGTGGAATCCGTGCGCACCTTCCCGGCCGTACCGAGAAGGTGTCGGGGGACGCTGGGCCCAATGTGTATGTGGACTTTGGCCACTCACCCGATGCATTCGAGCACACCCTCGCCGCGGTACGACGATTTACCCCGGGAAAGACCATCATGCTTTTCGGCGCCGACGGTGACCGGGATGCGACGAAACGATTCGATATGGGGCGTGTGTCTGCCGAGGGTTGCGACATTCTCGTGATCACCGACCACCACCCCCGATTCGAAGACCCTGCATCGATTCGACAGATGCTCCTCGAAGGGGCGCGCAGCGTCGACAACGGACCCCAGATTCTGGAGGTTTCGCCGCCCGAGGATGCCATCCGCGCCGCGGTTGCACTGGCGGGCCCCGGTGATTCAATTCTGTGGGCCGGGCCTGGTCACCAAAACTACCGAGACATCAGGGGAGTGCGCACCGAATACTCGGCACGTGAGCTGGCTCGTGCCGCTCTGCGCGAAGCGGGCTGGCCGAACTAATGCACGACGTACTCGACGACGGCACCGTACTCATTGATGGCACGAATGCCGTCACACAACGTGATGTGCGCACGTATCAGCAGCAACTCGCTGAGTGGGAACATCAGGGCAAGAACACCATCCACGTGGTCGGCGAATTGGAATGCGACGCATCGGATTGGCTGGAACATCATGATGCTGTGGGGCGATTGGCGGTTCGATTCAACGTTTTCCGCATCATTTCCGTAGGCGATGGCGCACGACATGTCCATAACGCCGCCGGCCTCGAAGGTTCATGGGACGGTCAGTCGCTCCTCGTGTCCGGCCTCGACGGTGCTTACGATGAAGTGTCACGTTTGCGTGGCCCGCAGACCGTACTACTGATCACGGGTTCCCCCGTGACGCCGATGACCGACCTGGTCGCCACAGTGAAAGGGGACAGCGCATGAGAGCTCTGCTCCTGGGCGGCGCATTTGCCCTCGCCTTTACCCTGTTGATGACTCCGGTCTTCATCCGCATTTTCCACAAGATCGGCTGGGGTCAATTTATTCGTGAGGACGGCCCCCAAAGCCACCACACCAAGCGGGGTACCCCGACCATGGGTGGAATTGTGATCATCCTTGGGGCGATGTTCGGATACTTCATGGGTCACGCCATGTCATCGGAACCCCTGACAGTCAGCGCGCTGTTGGTCATTCTCATGATGGTCGGAATGGGTCTCGTCGGGTTCATCGACGACTTCACCAAAACCCACAAACAGCGCAGCCTGGGCCTCACGGGTTGGGCGAAGGTGGCGGGGCAGGTCATTGTCGCCACAATTTTCGCCGTTCTGGCCATCAACTTCCCCGACGAAAATGGCATCACTCCCGCCTCGATGGCCGTGAGCGCCATCCGTGACATCGACTGGTTGACCTTTGCGACCTGGGGCGGCGCAGCTGCTGTTGTCGGTTTCATAGTGTGGGTGAACATCATCGTGGTGTCCACGTCGAACGGCGTCAACGTCGCTGACGGTTTGGACGGTTTGGCCAGTGGTTCGGCGATTTTGTCCATTGGTGCATTCATCATCATCGGTTTCTGGCAGTTCAACCAATCGTGTTACTCGTTGGTACTCGACCCCGAAGTGGCATATAAGTGTTACGAGGTGCGCGACTCGTTGGACCTCGCCGCTATCGCCGCGGCAATTGCCGCGAGCACTATCGGTTTCCTGTGGTGGAACACCTCGCCCGCACAGATTTTCATGGGTGACACCGGCTCGTTGGGTCTCGGCGGTGCACTGGCGGCATTGGCAATTCTGACCCGAACCGAACTGTTGATCATTCTCATTGGTTCACTGTTCGTCATCGTCGCCGGTTCTGTCATTCTGCAGCGCGCCTATTTCAAGATCACAAAGGGTAAGCGCATTTTCCTGATGAGCCCCCTGCATCACCACTTTGAGCTCAAAGGCTGGGCCGAGGTCACCGTGGTGGTTCGCTTCTGGCTAATCGCCGCACTGGGTGTCGCTGTCGGTGTCGGTTCGTTCTACCTGGAATGGGCGGGCCAGTAATGGGTCACCCCGTCGACAGCCTGACGAGCTGGAACGCCGACTGGTCCCCGGTGCGGGCATTTGTCGTCGGTCTGGGCGTCACCGGATTTGCCGTAGCGGACACGCTGTGGGAACTCGGTGCACGGGTTCACGTGTCCTACGAACGCGGTTCCGAGGATCACCAGACGATGCTCAACGCACTCGGGGTCGAGCATTCCCTCGCCGCTGACGCCGAAGCGACCGTCAACGATGCCGCCGCGTTCGAACCCAACCTCATCATCGTGTCGCCGGGAATGTCCCCGCGTCACCCCATTGTCCATTGGGCTGAGTCGCGTGGAATTCCCCTGTGGAGCGACATCGAACTGGCGTGGCGGGTCCGCGACAAGGTGCGTGCTGCGGAATGGATTCTCATCACCGGTACCAATGGAAAAACGACGACCACGCAACTGACCGCACACTTTTTGCGCACCGCCGGCCATCGTGCCATCGAGTGCGGAAACATCGGTGTTCCAGTCCTCGACGCCGTCCGTGACCCTGAGGGTTTCGACTACCTGGTCGTCGAACTGTCCAGTTTTCAATTGCACTGGCTCACCACCACCGGTGCTGGGGCACTGCACCCTCTGGCCTCGACGTGTTTGAACGTTGCCGAGGACCACTACGACTGGCATGGCTCATCCGAGGGGTATCGGAACGCCAAGGCCGCCGTGTATTCGAACACCAAGGTCGCGTGCGTGTACAGCACGGTCGACCACATCACCGAAGCAATGGTCGAAGTCGCCGACGTCCACGAGGGTTGTCGGGCGATCGGTTTTGGTTTTATGGTTCCGGGACCCAGTTCGTTCGGCACCATCGAGGGCTTGCTCGTCGACCGGGCGTTCATCGAGAACCGTCGCGAATCGGCACAGGAACTGACCACCATCGACCGCCTCGCGGAACTGAACATGGCCCAACCGCACATGATTCTCAACATTCTCGCGGCAGCGGCACTTGCTCGTTCCACCGGGATTTCGGCTGAATCCGTTTCCGCTGGAATCGATTCCTTCATCGTGGATCACCACCGTTGCGAAATCATCGTCGAGGCGGATGGTGTGACCTGGGTCGACGACTCCAAGGCCACGAACGCTCACGCCGCCAACGCATCACTGCGGGCTTTCCCCTCGATCGTGTGGATTGTGGGCGGGCTGTTCAAAGGAACCCAGATCGATGAGCTGGTTCAGGCCCACGCGAGCAGGCTCCGAGGTGTGGTGGTGATTGGCGAGGACCGCGCAGAGCCGTTGCGCGCCTTGGCCCTGCATGCCCCCACCGTTCCCGTCGTCGAAATCGAGGCGACCGACGTCATGACCGCTGCGGTTACCTGCGCCGCAGAGTTTGCGCAGCCCGGTGACACCGTGCTGCTTGCCCCCGCCGCAGCATCGATGGACCAGTTCGTCGACTACGCCGACCGTGGGCGACAGTTCCAATCCAGTGCGCGCCAGCTGACGGGGCGCAACCAATGAGCCAGCTGCAGAATTCCGTCATTGTTCGGATTCGCAACCTGTTCACCGTTGACACTCCGCAT
>JBEEON010000081.1:0-4508 GCA_041191625.1 Actinomycetota bacterium
GCTTGAACCGACCGTCGATCCTTGCAGTCGGTGACCCTCAGGGTCGGCACGGGCCGGGAGTGACATCCAACTTCTAACTGAACACTAGCGCACAATGGGGTATTTGTACCTACCGCTCCGGTGCGGTTTGATAACGATACGAAATCCCGTGCTCGTCGTGGTTGCGCTGTTAGTCTGGTGCAGTCCCCGAAAGGTGCATTGTGAAATCTGTTTCGATTGTCATTCCTGCGTACAACGAGGAAGACACAATCCGCACGTGCCTTCTTGCGGCACTGTCTCAGACTGTTCCCGCACACGAGATCATCGTGGTCAACAACATGTCGACCGATCGGACGGTCGAGATTGTGCAGGAACTGCAGCATTCGAACCCCGAGGCTCCGCTCGTGTTGATCGAGCAGTCGGCGATGCAGGGGATCACCCCGACGCGTAATGCCGGTTTTGATGCGGCGACGGGCGACATCATTGGTCGTATCGATTCCGATTCGGCGATCGAACCGAACTGGGTCGAGGAAGTCCAGAAGTCGTATGAGGACGAACATGTCGCCGCGACCACCGGTCCCGTCCTGTATTACGACATGCCGTTCCGTCGATTCGGTCTGATTGCGGACGACACCCTGCGCCGCGCAATGTTCAAACTGACGGATGACTACCAGTTCCTGTTTGGCACGAACATGGCCGTTCGCCGCGATGTGTGGCATGCGGTGCGTGACGAAACCTGCCTCGACGAGGACAACCTCATGCACGAGGACCTCGACCTGGCGGTGCACATTAATGATGCCGGGTACACGATTTCGTATGTGCCGACCATGGTCGCGGGCATGAGTGCGCGTCGTATGGACGACAGCCCCACCGATTTCGCGGCGTATGCGAAACGCATTGATCACACGTACAACCACCACGGTGTCCGTTCGACGGCGTTGCGCGCGCCTCGGTGGGCGTATTTGGCGATCTATCCGCTGGTGAAGGGTCTTCGCTGGGGTGTGCGTGCCGCCAACGCGGTCCGTTAAGACTTTTTGGGCATCCATTCGCTCGCGAACAGCGCGGCTTGGGTGCGTCGTTGCATTCCCAGCTTGCTGAGGATGCCGCTGACATAGTTTTTGACCGTCTTTTCGGCGAGGAACAGGCGACCGGCGATTTCCCGGTTCGAGAGCCCCTCGGCGACGAGTTCGAGAATGTCGAGCTCGCGAGGTGTCAGGTCGTCCAGCGGGTTTGCGACGTCGAGCGCTTCGCGCACCCGCCGCATGGCGCCCTCGACGGTGACGGAGTCCATGAGGTTTTCGCCCACGGCGGCACGGCGGATCGCGTCGATGATTCCCGAGGCGCGCACTTCCTTGCGCAGATAACCGTTTGCTCCCGCGAGCATTGCGGCGAGCACGGCGTCATCGTCGTCGAACGACGTCAGAATCAGGCAACCGACCGCGGGGTTTTCGCTTTTGACGTCGCGGCACACATCCATGCCGCGCCCATCGGGCAGTCGGCCGTCCAGCAGTGCGACCCGTGCGCCGCTGGCGATGATGAGTTCTGCGGCACCCGTGGCGACGCCGGCTTCACCGACCACGCGCATGTCGGGTTCCTGGTCGATCAGGTTTGCGACTCCGCGTCGAACAATTTCGTGGTCGTCCAACAGAAATACGCCGATTTTGTCGTTCATTGTTCTCCTCGGGGGATATGCCACTGAATTGTGGTGCCGTGGGGTGTTGCGGCGTCGATTCGGAATGTGCCGCCCGCCTTGGTGGCTCGGGCTTCCAGGTTTCCCAGCCCGCTGCGTCGGGTTTCGTCACCGATTCCGATTCCGTCATCGGACACTTCGATGGTGATGTGTGCCGGGGATACGCGCACGGCAACGGATGCTCGTGTGGCCTGCGAATGGCGCACAATGTTGGAGACCGTTTCGCGGACGACGGCTTCGACGTCGCCGTGGTGTGTGTCGGCCAGCAGGCTGTCCACGGGTCCTTCGAATTCGACACGGTAGTCGACACTGTGCTCTTCGAGAATTTGCCGGACCATGGTGTGGATTCGGGCGCGGAAGCTGGTGGCACCGGCGAGAGTGGGTTCCGAGAGGTCAAAGATGCTGTGACGGATTTTGCGGATCGTGGCGTCGATTTCGTCGACCTGGTTCGCCAGTCGTGCGGCGACTTCGGGTGTGGTGCGCCCCACGACTCCGTCGATGGACAGTCCGATGGCGAACAGGCTTTGGATGACATGGTCGTGGAGGTCGCGTGCGATGCGTTCGCGTTCTTCGGTCAGAGTCAGTCGGTGTTCGGCGGCCCGCGAGAGCGCCAATTCGCGTGATGCGGCAATGGTGCGGGCGAATGAGGCGAGTGCGGCGCGTTCGGCGTCCACAAAGGGCAAGCCGTTGTGGGGGCGCAGCGCCACGATCGCTCCGACGGTGGTGCCCTGCGCGCTGATGAAGGGGACAATGAGTGCGGGCCCGCCGCTGACCGCGCACATCCGTGTTTCTGTGGCGTTGACGTCGGATGACACCTGCGCGATCACATCGCGGGTGACCGTGCGCAGTTCGGCGCGGAGTTGTTCCGAAATTTCGGCGCTTTCGGCGAATACGTGAGTGGTGGAGTCAATCACGAAGTGCGAGGCAACGACACTGCAGCTCATGAGTTCGGCCACGTCGGCGACCACGGAATCAAAGTCGGCCGCGAGTTCAGTGGCAAGCAGAACCTGTTGCGCGTTGGCTGTGGCTCGGTCGATCAGTGCGTTGGTCGTTTGTTCCAGCTGGAATCGTCGTGCGTTCGAGATAGCGCCGCCGGCGATATGCGCCAGCGCGACGATAACATCCTCGTCCAACGGTGTGAAACCGCCTCGACCGCTCTCGGTGAGGTACAGGTTGCCATACACGACGCCCTCAATGTAGATGGGGACCCCCAGGAAAGACCGCATGTCGGGGTGGTGTTCCGGGATTCCGCTGGCCAGCGCCTCGGTGGTCAGGTCATCCAACCGAATGGGGTGCTGCGTTGCGATAACGCTGCCCAGCACGCCTCGGCCGACGGGCAGTTCACCGATGGCCGCAATTTCGGGCGCTGACATTCCGACATGGATGAAACGTTCGAACACGCCGGCGGGGGACAGAACCCCGATGGCGCCGAAGCGTGCACCGGTGAGCCGTCGACCCACATCGGCGATGGTGTGCAGCGCTGCCTCGAGGGTCAGTTCTTCGCTCACGGCGCTGCCCGCAGAAATCAAGGTTGAAACGAGGGCGACAGCCTCGTCACGTTCCAACTGGTCGAGTGAGGATTCGACCAGCCGAGAGACCTCGTCAGCGAGCACGGGGCTCTAAATCTGGCCCGATGCCGAGTTGTCGTCGGTGGGTACCTGCGAACGCAGGTGCACGGGTTCGGTCGTGTGTCCGCTGCGTGCCGACTGACGTTTCTTTGCCACAATGTTGAGCACCTCGATTGCCACGGCAAAGACCATGGGGCCATAGATGAATGCCTTGTCGACGTGGACTTCGAAGCCTTCGGCGATCAGCATTGCGCCGATCAGCAGCAGGAATCCGAGTGCCAGCATCTTGATCGTGGGGTGCTTTTCGACGAAACGGCCGATGCTGCCCGACAGGAACAGCATGACGATGACAGCAATGACCACGGCGGCGATCATGACGGGGAGGTCGTTGGACATTCCCACGGCGGTGATGACGCTGTCCAGCGAGAACACGATGTCGAGAACCATGATCTGGGCGATGGTTCCACCGAAGGAAACCTTCTTTGCGCCCGGTTCCGAGGTGCCGTGCTCGACACCTTCGAGGCGTTCGTGGATTTCGGACACGGACTTGTAGACGAGGAACAGACCGCCGCCGATGAGGATGAGGTCGCGGCCGCTGAAGCCGTACTCGAATACGTGGAACAGGTCGTTCGTGAGGGTGACCAACCATGCGGCGGCCAGCAACAGCAGGATTCGCATAATCAGTGCGGCGGCCAGTCCGGTCAGTCGCGCACGGTCACGCTGGTGTTCAGGAAGCTTGCCCGACAGGATCGTGATGAAGATCACGTTGTCGATACCGAGGACGATTTCGAGGACGGTCAGGGTCAGGAAGGTGAGCCACACATCGGGATCTGAAAGCAATTCGAGCATGGTTTCATTCTACGGTCGCAGTTGTATGCTGAAAGTAACCACGGGAGCCTTTGGGCTGAGAGGAAGCATCCGCTTCGACCGTCGAACCTGATTCGGGTAATGCCGACGAAGGAAGGTCTCTCATTCACCCGTGCACTACAGAAAAGGTGCACCACATGAATACGCAGCGAATTGCGTCACCGACGGCATGGCGAACCGTTGATTACATTGTCACGAGCGTTATCGCCGTGTTGGGAGGGGCGCTGTTTGTGCTCTGGGGTCAGGCCTATGTTCCATTGAGTGCGGGGCTCATGTTAGTTCTCCCAGGGTCTGAAGCGCTGCTCGACGGTGGATGGCTGTTTCCCGGAATCTTGGTGGCCATGATCGTCCGCAAGCCCGGGGCTGCGTTCGCGGGAGAAATGATTGCCAGTGTCGTGTCTGTG
>JBEEON010000082.1:0-5207 GCA_041191625.1 Actinomycetota bacterium
GACCGTGGGTACCATCACAGAAATCTATGACTACATGCGACTCCTGTGGGCCCGAATCGGCGTTCCGCACTGTCCGGACTGTGGCGAACCCATTACGAAACAGTCCGCACAACAGATTTCCGACCAGCTCGCCGCGCTGGACGAGGGCACACGTTTCCAGCTTCTCGCCCCCGTTGTTTCGGGCCGTAAGGGCGAGTTCGTCGATCTGCTGAAGGACCTGTCGTCACAGGGTTACGCCCGGGCTCTCGTGGACAACGAGCTCGTGTCCTTGGCGGACCCGCCCACACTGAAAAAGACGGTGAAGCACGATATTTCGGTCGTTGTGGACCGTCTCGTCGCCGGTGGTGACGTCTCGCGTTTGGTTGACTCGGTGGAAACGTCGCTGCGTTTAGGGGGCGGCACCCTCGTCGTCGATTTTGTGGACACCGGGATTCGTCGAATTTTCAGCGAAAAACTTTCGTGCCCCAACCAGCACGAGTTGTCGCTGACCGAGATCGAACCACGTACGTTCTCGTTTAACGCGCCATTTGGTGCGTGCGCCGAGTGCCACGGTATCGGAACGCAATCGATGGCCGACCCCGACCTCGTGCTCGGCGACGAAAATCTGTCCATCAGTCAGGGCGTCGTTCTGCCGTGGAAGCCCGGTGGCAAGGAAAACATTTACCCCTACTTTGAGCGACTCGTACACGGGCTGTCACTGGACCTCGAGTTCAGCCTCGATACCCCCTGGAACCAGCTCGAACCCGAGATTCAGAATGCGGTTCTGTACGGAAACGACTTCGACATCGTCGTGAAATGGCGCAACCGCTACGGTCGTCAGGTGTCGATGTCCCGCGGATTCGAGGGTGTCATTCCCTACGTGGAACGCAAGATGTTGGAAACGGACAGCGACCTCGCAAAGGAGCGTTACGCCGCCTATCACCGCACCGTGTCGTGTGAAGCGTGCAACGGTCGCCGTTTGTCTCCCGCAGTTCTGGGCGTGACCATCAACGAACGGTCCATTTCCGAGATCTGTGACATGAGCCTCGAAGAATCCCACACGTTTATGACCTCCCTGTCATTGTCCGACCGGGATGCGCTCGTGGCCGCAGCGGTCCTGCGCGAAATCACGGCACGACTCGACTTCCTTCTGCACGTGGGATTGGGATATCTGACCATGTCGCGTGCGGCGGGAACGCTGTCGGGTGGTGAGGCACAACGCATCCGTCTGGCGACACAAATTGGTGCAGGGCTGACCGGTGTGCTCTATGTGCTGGACGAGCCTTCGATTGGTTTGCACCAGCGGGATAACCGCAGGCTGATCGATACCCTCGAGCGCCTTCGCGGCCTGGGTAACACCGTTGTGGTGGTCGAACACGACGAGGACACCATCAATGCTGCCGATTGGATTGTCGACATCGGTCCCGGTGCCGGCGAGCACGGTGGTGAAGTCGTCCACTCGGGTTCCGTAGCCGACCTCATGAAGGAAAAGCGTTCACGCACCGCAGATTTCCTGTCGGGCAGGGTGAAGGTGAGCGACCGCATCGAACGTCGACCAATCGACCCCGATCGCGTACTCACGGTTCGCGGAGCGGAATCAAACAACCTTCGCGCAATCGATGTCACATTCCCTCTTGGTGTTTTTGTTGCGGTCACCGGTGTCTCGGGTTCCGGCAAGTCCTCGCTGGTCAACGACATCCTTTACCGTGTGTTGGCCAATCGGCTCAATCGCGCAAAGAACGTTCCGGGTCGTCACAAGAGCGTTGAGGGCGTCGACCAGCTCGACAAGGTCGTCCACATTGACCAGGCCCCGATCGGTCGCACACCCCGGTCGAACCCCGCGACGTACACCGGTGTTTTCGACAAAATTCGCACCCTCTTTGCCGAGACTCCCGAGGCGAAGGAACGTGGTTACGGCCCCGGTCGTTTCTCCTTCAACGTCAAGGGTGGGCGCTGCGAACACTGTGCAGGCGACGGAACAATCAAAATTGAAATGAACTTCCTGCCCGACGTGTATGTCGAGTGTGAAGAATGCCACGGACAGCGGTACAACCGAGAAACTCTGACGGCACGATACAAGGGCAAGTCGATCGCCGATGTGCTGAACATGCCAATCGAAGAGGCCGAGCGTTTCTTCGAACCCATCACGTCGATTCACCGGTTCATGAAAACGCTGTGCGATGTGGGGCTCGGCTACGTCCGACTCGGTCAATCGGCGACGACGCTGTCCGGTGGTGAAGCGCAACGCGTCAAGCTTGCGACGGAGCTTCAGAAGCGTTCAACCGGTCGCACCGTGTACGTACTCGATGAACCAACAACGGGTTTGCACTTCGACGACGTTCGCAAATTGCTGGAGGTACTCCACACGCTGGTCGACAAGGGAAATTCGGTGATCACCATCGAGCACAACCTCGATGTGGTGCGCTCCGCCGACTACCTCATCGATATGGGTCCCGAGGGCGGAAGCGGTGGTGGTTTGGTGGTCGCCGAGGGCACGCCCGAACAGGTCGCGTCGGTTCCTGAATCGCACACGGGCCGGTTCCTGGCAGAAATGCTCTGATTCTCGTGACCACCGAGTGGCATCCCAAGCCTCGAAATATTCCCACCGACCCCGGTGTGTACCGATTTTTTGATGGCGACGGGCGCATCCTCTATGTGGGTAAGGCCAAAAACCTTCGCAATCGCCTCTCGACGTACTTTCACTCCTCGTCATCCATGCTGCAGCGCACCCAGCGGATGGTGGCGACCGCTCGACGCGTGGATTGGAATGTAGTCGGCTCTGAGCTCGAGGCGTTGCACCTCGAATTCACGTGGATCAAGGAATTCAAGCCCCCCTTCAACATTCAATTTCGCGATGACAAGGGTTACCCCTATTTGGCGCTGTCAATGGGGGAGGAATATCCCCGTGCATCGTTGGCACGTTCACGCGACAACCCATACACGCAGTATTGGGGTCCTTTCACCAAGGCCTGGGCTGTGCGCGAAACGATGGACATGCTGTTGACCGTGTACCCCGTGCGTTCCTGTGAAAAGGGCGTGTTTAATCGTGCGCGTTCCCAGGGCCGGCCGTGTTTGTTGGGCGACATCGGCAAATGTGCGGCACCGTGTGTGGACCGGGTCAGCGCCGCCGAACACAGGACAATCGCCGAAGGCTTCGCCGAATTCATGACGCGGCAGGATGCCTCCGTGGTGACGGATCTGGACCGTCAGATGAGGGAAGCCTCCGATTCCATGGATTTCGAGCGGGCAGCAAAGCTTCGGGATCAACGGAATGCGCTGCGGTCCATCATGGAACGCTCCGCCGTCGTTCTGTCCGAGGACCTCGATGTCGATGTGATGGGTTTTGCTACCAGCGAGTTGGCCGCCTCGCTGCATATCTTCCACGTTCGATCCGGTCGTGTTCGCGGTGTGCGCAGTTGGAATGTGGATACCGAACTGGAACTGGACTCGGCTGTCGTCTTGGAACACGCCATTGAGCTTGCGTATGACACCGAAATACCCCCCGCCCTCATCGATGTCCCGTTTCTTCCCGAATCTGCCGACGCACTCACCGCCATGCTGTCGGACAAGCGACGAGCTGCTGGTCACCGCGGTGGTGTGAAGCTGTCGACCCCGCAACGCGGTGACCGCGCCACTCTGTTGGAATCAGTCAATAAGAACGCGGCACTGAACCTGGCGGAGTATCAGCTCAAGCGTTCCGTCGATTTCACTGCTCGGTCGCAGGCCCTCGAGGATCTTCGCGATGCAATCGGGATGAGTCAGGCTCCGCTGCGGTTCGAATGCTTCGATGTGTCACACCTTGGTGGTACCGACATTGTGGGATCGCACGTTGTCTTTGAAGAAGGGCTTCCGCTCAAGGACGCGTATCGCCATTTTGCTATCGCTGACGCCACAGACGATACCGATGCCATGTACCAGTTGGTGTCCCGCAGGCTGCAGAAACTCGGCGAGGAGCTTCCGTCCATGCGCTATCCGACGACCATGCTGCTGATCGACGGCGGGCAACCTCAGGTTGCGGCAGCCGATCGTGCTGTTCGTGATTCCGGCATCACGGGTCTGACGGTGTGCGGAATTGCCAAACGGCTTGAGGAACTGTGGCTGCCCCACAGCGATTTTCCCGTCATCCTTGGACGGTCCAGCGAGGCACTATTTCTCGTGCAGCGCGCACGAGACGAATCGCACCGGTTTGCGCTGCGCTACCAGACCACAAAACGCAAGCGTGTCTTGACCACCGCACTGCACGATATTCCGGGCCTGGGGGAGAGACGTGTCCGCGAATTGCTGACCACTTTCGGCAGTCCGACCGCGCTGCGCAACGCAACCGCGGATGAGGTCGCACGTGTGCCCGGGATTGGTCCCGCGTTGGCCAAACGTATTGTCGCTGCACTGGCTCGTGACACGGAAAATGGGTAATCTACAGATGATGACTGAGACACAACACGCCCACATTACGATTGTGACCGGCATGTCCGGTGCGGGTCGTTCGACGGCTGCACACGCGCTCGAAGACCGTGGCTGGCGCGTCATCGATAACCTTCCGCCCGAGTTACTGTCCTCTCTTGTCGACTTGGCGACGTACCCGGGTTCGACCATGAATCGATTGGCCATTGTCGTCGATGTGCGTGGTGGTGACAGCTTTGCCCGAGTAGCCGAAGAGATTGAAAAACTCAAGGCCACGCTTCCTGTTCGCCTGGTTTTCCTCGACGCCACGGATGCTGCGCTCGTCCGTCGTTTTGAATCCGTGCGACGCCCACACCCACTGCAACACAACGGCACGATTCTGGACGGCATTGCATCCGAACGATCCGCCCTCGCAGAGCTTCGGAATCAGGCCGATGTGGTCCTCGACACCACAGACCTCAACATTCACCAGCTCACAACTCTGGTGCACAACACGTTCCGAGAAGACGAGATTCCCGATCTGACACTCGTCATCGAATCGTTTGGTTTCAAGAACGGCATGCCCGTGGATGCCGATTTTGTGGCCGATGCACGATTCCTTCCCAATCCCTTCTGGTCCGAGCACCTGCGTCATGAAACGGGACTGAAGCCCGAAGTTCAGGCCTTTGTGTTGGGACAGCCCGATGTCGAACAGTTTCTCGCCGGTCTCATCACCATGCTGACCCCCGTTTTGCGGGGTTATACAAGGGAAAATAAGCGCCATTCCACTATCGCGGTAGGCTGTACAGGAGGAAAGCACCGCAGTGTCTCGATTGTGGAAGAACTCG
>JBEEON010000083.1:0-3315 GCA_041191625.1 Actinomycetota bacterium
GGTCACGCGAAACCTGGCCGGGGCGGAATGCCTCGGAACGCGAGAATGCGGGGTTGCTCATGAAACTCCTCCTCAAGAGATGGACATCTTTAGTGTACGTGGCGGTTCCGCGCCGATTCTATGAGCGAGCCAAGAATTAGAGGGTCGACCACCACAGCCAGACCAGCACTCCGGCCACCATCCACGCGGTGATGGCGACCCACCCCAGAACGATGGCGGCAACGGCCAAACGGCGGCCGCCTTCGTGTGACCGTCGAATTTGCTCGGTGGCGAACCAGCCCAAGGGGAGCGCCATCGGCGAGACCATAACGCCCAGGATGAACGACAGAATGGCGAGCGGGTTCGTGCGGTGTGCAGGTGCGGGCGCATCGGAATCCATGTCGACACTCTAGCCCGAGCGCATCGGGTGTCACCGGTGCAACCTAGACTTGGGGGCGACATGACGCAGCTATTTGATGACGACCTTTTCGCACCCACACCCTCGCGAATCAACCCCGCGGACCCACTTCTTGAGGGCCTTAATCCGCCGCAGCTCGCGGCAGTGACGCACCGCGGTCCCGCACTGTTGATTGTGGCGGGCGCAGGTTCGGGCAAGACTGCTGTGCTGACTCGTCGTATCGCACTGCTGTTGAAGAATCGCGAGGCGTGGCCCAGCCAGATTCTGGCCATCACCTTCACGAACAAGGCCGCTGCCGAGATGCGGGAACGAATCGGAACGCTGGTAGGCGAGGACGCCAATTCCATGTGGATTGCAACCTTCCACTCGGCATGCGTGCGCATTCTGCGCCGCGAGGCGGAACGTTTTGGTTTTCCCGCGACCTTCACCATCTATGACTCGGCCGACTCGAAGTCGCTCATCAAGCGCATTATTAAGGAATACGAAGCCGACACCCTCGGCGTGACGCCGGGCAGCGTGATGTCGAAGATGTCCAAACTAAAGAACGAGTTGGTCGATGTCGATCAATTCGCGCGCACGGTCAATTCCGATGACCCGAACGAGGTCATGTTCCTCGAAATTTGGCGGAAGTACACGTCGGATTTGCGCCGAGCGAATGCCTTCGATTTCGATGACCTGATCGGTCAGACGGTGTTCCTTTTCCGCGCATTCCCTGAAATTCGAGCGTTGTACCAACGCCGTTTCCGCCACCTACTTGTAGACGAGTACCAGGACACCAACCACGCACAATATGCACTGATTCACGAACTGACGCGCCCCGTCGAGCCCCAGTACGTGACTCCCGATACCCCGCCCAAACTAGTCGAGATGGATGGCTCGATTGCGCCCGCCTCGCTCACCGTTGTGGGTGACAGCGACCAGTCGATTTATGCCTTCCGTGGCGCCGATATTCGCAACATCATGGAATTCGAGCGCGATTTTCCCGGCACCGAGGTCATTCTGCTGGAACAGAATTATCGTTCGACCCAGAACATCCTCGATGCAGCGAACGCCGTCATCGCGAACAACTTCGACACGGCGCGGTCGAAGAATCTGTTCACTGACAGCGGTTCGGGTGCACAGATCGTGGGGTTCACCGGAGTCACAGCACACGATGAGGCCCAGTTCGTGGCCGACGAAGTGCACGCCTTGCATGACAAGGGCGTGGCATACCGCGACATGGCGGTGTTCTATCGCACCAATTCGCAGACCCGTGCTCTGGAAGAAATTCTGATGCGCTCGGCGGTGCCATACAAGTTGCTTGGCGGCACGAAGTTCTACGAACGTGCGGAAATCAAAGACGTCATGGCGTACCTGATTGCCGTCGCAAACCCGGCGGATGCGTTGGCTCATCGCCGCATCCTCAATACCCCGAAGCGCGGAATTGGGCCGGCCTCCGAGACCTCGATTCAGTCCTTTGCTGATCGGGAAGGGATTACTTTCCGCGAGGCGCTGGCTCGTTATTCCGAGCTGGGACTAGGCCCGAAGATGACGGCCGCGATTCGCGACCTCGTCACCCTGCTGGATACGGTCACCGCGACGGTGGCGCAGGCGAAGGTTGTCGACGTTCTGTTGGCCCTGCTGGAGGGTACGGGATACCTCAGCTTGCTGCAGAACAGCCGTGACCCGCAGGACAACGCGCGTGCGGAAAACGTGGAAGAACTTGTGGGTGTGACCCGCGAATTCCAGGTGAAGTCGCCCGACGGCACACTGCTGGACTTCCTCACCGAGGTCGCCCTTGTGTCTGCGGTCGACGACATGGACGACGAATCGGGTGCCGTCAACCTCATGACGCTGCACACCGCAAAGGGTTTGGAATTTGACTCGGTGTTCATTACGGGCGTCGAAGAGCAGATCCTGCCGCACAAGATGGCGCTCATGGAAGCGGGCGGCACACAAGAGGAACGACGCCTGTTCTATGTGGGCATCACGCGTGCGCGTCAGCGCCTGTACCTGTCGCTCGCGACATCGCGCGCCACGTTCGGCGAAATTTCGGTGTCCATGCCCAGCCGCTTCCTCGATGAGATCCCGCAACACCTGATTGATTGGCGTGAAAACCAGCGTGCGCTTCGTGGCGGTGGCGGATTCGGTTCCAGTTCGGGTTATGCCTCGGGTGGCTTCTCGGGATCGTCCGGTGGATACGGAATGGAGCGCGCGAAACCACGCACGGAATGGACGGGAACCGTCACGCGCGAGGTTCGTGACAACTCGGAACTGGAATTACAGCGGGGAGATCGCATTCGTCACACCGACTTCGGCGAGGGGCGAATCATGGCCATCACCGGCGAGGGCGCGAAGCGCATTGCCGAGGTGCAGTTTGGTCAGGCGGGCAAGAAAAAGCTGCTGATCAAAATCGCACCCATCGAAAAGCTCTAGCGGAGAGTTTCCGTCCCCTCGGGGACACCGTGCGGAGTAGGCTAGAAGACGGTCGTTGCCTGCGATAGCCTCGACCCCCAGTACACATTGTCGATTGGAAAACGGTGGATCTTTACGAGTACCAGGCCCGCGATATGTTCGAAAAGCACGGTGTTCCCGTGCTTCGCGGCATCGTTGCAGACACCCCCGCAGAGGCCAAGGCCGCTGCCGAGAAGATTGGCGGCGTCACCGTCGTCAAGGCACAGGTGAAGACCGGTGGCCGCGGTAAGGCAGGCGGTGTCAAGGTTGCGAAGACTGCCGATGATGCATTCGCCGCCGCCGAGGCAATCCTGGGTCTCGACATCAAGGGCCACGTCGTCAAGCGCGTAATGGTCGCCGAGGGCGCCCGCATCGCCCAGGAATATTACTTCTCGGTTCTGCTGGACCGCGCAAACCGTTCCTACCTGTCGCTCTGCTCGTACGAGGGTGGCATGGAGATCGAGCAGCTTGCTGTGGAACGCCCC
>JBEEON010000084.1:0-4598 GCA_041191625.1 Actinomycetota bacterium
TTTGAAGGCATTCCTCGAGAAGTAAGTCGTTATAACAGTGAAGGGCCCGAGGTGATCCTCGGGCCCTTCACTATTGTCAGAAAACTACTTGCAGGCGCAACGGTCTTCCGTGGCCACTCCGGCCAGAGCCAGCTCGACGTGCTGTCCGCAACCGGTCCAGCTTGCCTTGCCACAATCGCTACAGGTAATGGGGCTGCACATGGTGTGCTCCTTTCGTTGGTTTAATTGTAATACCCCCAGGGGTATTTTTGTCAAGTGAATGCTAGGAAGCGAGACGCTTCTGCAGGTTCGCGTCCAGCGTCGCGAGGAAGTCCTCGGTGGTCTGCCATGCCTGGTCGGGACCGACGAGAGCCGCGAGGTCCTTCGTCATCGCACCCGACTCGACCGTGGCCACAACAACCTCTTCCAAGGCGATCGAGAAATCGATCAGCGCCTGGTTGCCGTCCAACTTGCCACGGTGCTGCAGGCCACGAGTCCACGCATAAATCGACGCAATCGGGTTGGTCGACGTGGGCTTGCCCGCCTGGTGCTGACGGTAGTGACGGGTCACGGTGCCGTGAGCCGCCTCGGCCTCGACAACCTTTCCATCCGGAGTCGTCAGAACCGAGGTCATCAGACCCAGCGAACCAAAGCCCTGAGCCACGGTGTCCGACTGCACGTCACCGTCATAGTTCTTGGTCGCCCACACATAGCCGCCCTCCCACTTCATGGCGCTAGCGACCATGTCGTCGATGAGGCGATGCTCGTAGGTGATGCCCGCAGCAGCGAACTTCTCGGCGAACTCGGCGTCAAAGATTTCCTGGAAGATGTCCTTGAAACGGCCGTCATAGGCCTTCAGGATGGTGTTCTTCGTCGACAGGTACACGGGGTAGTTGCGTGCCAGACCATAGTTCATCGACGCACGAGCGAAATCGCGGATCGACTCATCAAGGTTGTACATGGCCATCGCGACACCGGCGCCGGGAGCCTGGAAAACCTCGAACGACTGAGGCTCGGAACCATCCGCAGGAGCAAAGCTCAAGGTCAGGGTGCCGGGGCCATCGAAGGTGAAGTCCGTCGCACGGTACTGGTCACCGAAAGCGTGACGACCCACGATGATGGGCTTGTTCCAGCCGGGAACCAGACGGGGAATGTTCGAAATGATGATCGGCTCACGGAAAATCACGCCACCGAGGATGTTACGGATCGTGCCGTTCGGGCTCTTCCACATCTTCTTCAGACCGAACTCGGTCACGCGGCCCTCGTCGGGGGTGATGGTCGCACACTTCACGCCCACACCGTGCTTCTTGATCGCGTTCGCAGCATCAATGGTGATCTGGTCGTCGGTCTCGTCACGCTTCTGGATCGAGAGGTCGTAGTACTCCAACTCGAGGTCCAGATAGGGGTGAATGAGGCGGTCCTTGATGAACTGCCAAATAATGCGGGTCATTTCGTCGCCGTCAAGCTCGACTACGACGCCATCTACCTTGATTTTTTCCATGCGGAACGCCTTTCACATAAAGCCTTAATACCCCCATTCTAGGCGGTCACCGGGCAAACCAACCGGGCATAAAGGCCGCGATTGGGACTTAACTCACCGATTCCCCACAAAACCTCGAGGCGCGGGCGGCACGGGGTTATGGTGGATACATGAGCGAACTCCGACTTGAAGAATTAAGCGCCCGCACAATCGTCGCCGCCAACAGTCTCACACTGCGTCGCGGCCAGGAGCAATTCATCACGCCCATCTCGTATTCGATCGCCGACGCCTATGTCGACCCGTCGACCACCTGGGCTCGCGTCATCATCGACAACGACAAAGTCGTCGGATTCATTCGCGGAAACTTTGACCCCAACCACCCCAAAGACGAATTCAAGGCGTGCGTGTGGCGTATCAACGTCGACGCCGACGAACAGGGCCGCGGTATCGGCAAGTTCGCCGTGCAGGCACTGCTGGCCGAAGCTCGCGGCCGCGGATTCGACCGCATCACCGCGATCTGGGAATACGGCGACCTGGGTCCCGGCGAATTCTTTAAGCGCTGCGGCTTCACCCAGGTCGGCGAAACCGAGTACGGCGAAGCCATCGGCGAACTCGTCGTCGCGTAGCCCGACGCGCGCCAGTGAGGCGTCACCCCGCGCCGACGACCGCTCGACGCCGCGTCCTAGTGGAAGAAGTGGCGCTCGTTCGTGAAATACATGGTCACGCCCGCGGCCTTCGCAGCGGCCACGACCTCGTCGTCACGCACTGAGCCTCCCGGCTGAACGACGGCGCGAACACCGGCAGCCAACAGGACCTCGAGTCCGTCGGCAAACGGGAAGAACGCATCCGATGCGGCAACCGAACCAGCGGCACGATCCCCCGCACGGTTGACGGCCAGGTGGCAGGAATCCACGCGGTTGACCTGACCCATACCAATACCGACCGAGGCGCCGGCGTTCGCCAACAGAATCGCGTTCGACTTCACCGCACGGCACGCACGCCACGCGAACTCGAGGTCACGCAGGGTGTCTGCGTCGGCGGGCTCACCCGCAGCGAGGCTCCACTCGGAGGCCGCAGCGAAATGCGTGTCGGGCTGCTGGACGAGGAAACCACCCGAAATCTGGCGAATCTCGGTCGCTTCGCGCGCATAGTCCTGCGGCAACTGCAACAGGCGAAGGTTCTTCTTCGCGCTGAGGATCTCGATGGCCTCGGCGTCGAAACCGGGAGCCACGATCACCTCGGTGAAAATGTCCTTGATCGACTCGGCGGCCTCACGCGTGATCACACGGTTCGCGGCAATCACGCCACCGAAAGCCGACACGGGGTCGCACTCGTGTGCGGCACGGTGGGCCTCGGCGATGGTCGCGCCCACGGCGATACCGCACGGGTTGGCGTGCTTGATGATCGCCACGGCAGGTGCCTCGTGATCGAACGCGGCGCGCAGGGCGGCATCGGCGTCAACATAGTTGTTGTACGACATCTCTTTGCCGTGCAGCTGAGTGGCCTGGGCGATACCGCGGCCCAACGCCGACACATAGAGCGCGCCTTGCTGGTGAGCGTTTTCGCCGTAACGCAGCACGGCGTCACGGTCGGCGGCGATGCGCAAAGCGGGCGCAAACGTGGTGTCATCGTGGGGGTATTCGGACTGGAACCAGGTGGCGACAGCCGAGTCATAGGCGGCAGTGTGCGCAAAGGCGCGGCCCGCGAGCACGCGGCGCTGAGCCAAAGTCGTACCACCCTGGGCAACGGCCTCGATGATCTCGGAGTAGTCGGCGGGGTTCACGACAATCGCCACATTGTGGTGGTTCTTTGCCGATGCGCGAACCATGGCGGGACCACCGATATCAACGTTTTCGACGATGGTGCCCGCTTCGGCGCCACTGGCGACGGTCGCCACAAACGGGTACAGGTTGACGACGATCAGGTCAAACGGTTCGATACCCAGCTCGTCCAACTGAGCGACGTGGCTGTCGTATCGCAGGTCGGCGAGGATGCCGCCGTGAATCGACGGGTGCAAGGTCTTTACGCGGCCGTCGAGCGACTCGGGGAAACCGGTGACAGCGCTGACATCGAGGGCCTCGAAACCTGCGTCACGGATGGTCTGCGCAGTCGAACCGGTCGACACCATCTGCACACCGGCGCCAGCCAGAGCCGTGGCCAGCTGCACGAGGCCCGTCTTGTCACTGACCGACAACAAGGCGCGGCGCACCTGAATCTGATCACGGGCGCGGTCGGGGGCGGGAAGTGCGGCAACCATTGGGTCTCCTGGCTAGTGGGTGGTGGCGTTGTGACGGGTGGCAATATCGCGGACGACCTCGGCGAGTAGTTCGCGTTCGACCGGTTTGATCCGGTCGTGCAACGAATCGACGGTGTCGTCTTCGAAAATGGGGACTCGACGTTGAGCCAAAATCGGTCCGGTGTCGACCCCGTTGTCGACCACAATCACGCTGGCGCCGGTCTCGCTGACACCGGCCTCGAATGCGTCCCTGACCCCGTGCGCGCCCGGGAATTCGGGCAAATATGCGGGGTGGGTGTTCAGCAGCATCGGCGAGAATCGTTCCACCATCGCCGGCGGCACCAGGCGCATGAACCCCGACAGGATCACAAGGTCAGGAGCATATTCCGCGATCTGTGCGGTGAGGCGTTCTCCCCACTTGGCGCGGTCATCGCCGCGGTTCAACGGTTCAATAAAGGTGGGAATCCCGCGGACGGTGGCGTGCTGAAGGCCCTCGGCCGGAAGGTCGGAACCGACCGCCACGACCCGAGCGGGAATCGATCCGCTGTCGCATCCCTCGAGGAAAGCGCGCAGGTTCGAGCCGGTACCACTGATGAGGACGACGACCCGAAGCATTGGTCAAGTCTACCGTTTGCGCTGGGCCGACAGATTGGCCGAAGCGGGCTGCGACGGCAGCGGACGAATCAATCGGGCGGCAGCTCCGACGAGTGCACCCCCGGCGGTGCCCAGAGCGAGCGTGAAGGCAAAATCAAACACATCGATGCCGACATCAAAGAACCGGCCAGGGCCCGCCGAACCGCTCGCACCACCGCCGACAGCAAAGGCAATGACAAAACTGAATACGCCCGCGAGCGCCGCGAGACCCACCACGCGCAGGTAATCGCGCACACCGGACACATCAAA
>JBEEON010000085.1:0-20324 GCA_041191625.1 Actinomycetota bacterium
TCGTTCGTCGCCAGTGGCGCAGCCGGTGCGCTGGGCCAACGCGTCACCAATGGCTCGGTCATCGTCCAAATTGGTTTGGCTTTGGAAATCATCGGCGTCGTGGGCATGGGCTTCACCATCACCCCCGAAGGCGAGCCCGCCGCACTGATCCCCTGGATGTTTGTCTATGGAATGGGTGTCGGATTCGCGACAGCGCAACTGACGGGCGTCATCATGCGTGATGTTCCTGTCGAACAGAGCGGCCAAGGCTCGGGCACACAGAGCACGTCACGTCAGGTCGGATCCGCCCTGGGTATCGCCATCATCGGCACCGTACTGTTCACGACCGCCCAACTGTCTCTCGAATCCTCACTGAAGGACACCCCGTTGCCCGCCGAGCTGCAAACTCAACTGGTTGCCATCGTGATCGATTCCGCAGGTGGCGCCATCGAGGAATTCGACAAGGACCCTGCGAACGCAAACTTTGTGGCCGACTCGCGCGCTGCAATATCTGCTGGCGCGAGTGCCGCCGGGTTCACGGCAGCGGGTTTCCTGGGGTTGGGCTTGTTGTCGAGTTTGTCGTTGGGTTCACGCCGCACACGTCAGTAACGGGGCATGGGCACAGGCTCCACGGATTCGCGTGTCGGCTTCACACAAAGGTTCGACGAAAGTGACGTACTTTCGTAGACTGACGGTATGAACGCTGACACGGCTTTCGCCGACACCACAGCCCCCGTCGAACTGTACGACGAATCAAAACTCAAAGGCCTGCGCCGAATCATCGTGTGGGTCATCGTTGTGTCACTCGTCATCACTGCGGCAGTGGGCATTGCCACTCTTCTCAGCGGCGAGATGGGCGAAACACAATCCAAGGTTCTCATCACGACTCTGGCAATTGCCGGGTTCTCGGTGACCGCCCTCTGCCACCTCGCCGTCCTCAACCGTGATGTGCGAGTCGTCGGCTGGGCGGGAATTGTGTCCAGCGCACTGGGGCTGGTTGCCGCACTGATGCTGATCTGGCGTTCGTGGGAGTACGAAGAAAACTATTCGCAAGGGCTCTGGGACTTCGTCAACAAGGCTTTCGTTGTTCTGCTGATCAGCGCCCTGTCATTCGCCCATGCCAACCTGATGTTGCTGCTCGCGCAGTCGCGTCGCCGTTGGATGAGGATGGCCTTGGGCGCCAACCTGATTCTCATCACCCTGGTCGCCGTCATGGTGATTCCCGCCGTCGTCTCGAATGGTGAATTTCCCGGTGTGTTAATCGCGGACACCTATTGGCGACTGTTCGGTGTTGTGGCCATTCTCGATGCCCTCGGCACGATTGCTCTGCCTGTCACCACCTTGATTATGCGCCGCCAGCACGATGACGAGGTCGAGGCACCCGCAATGGTGTCCCCCGCCGGCACAGCCGCAGCATCTGCAGTCACCGTGACGCTTCCCGCCGAACTCTCGGCACGTGTGACCGAACTCTCGACCGCCGCGGGAGTCACACCGACACAGTTTGTGACCGACACCGTGACCCAGGCTCTGGCACAATCGGATTCATGACGCACCAACGCACTGCCCTCGTCGTCGAAGACGAGCCGCTGCTGTGCAGCCTGATCGGACGCCTCCTCGGCGATTCGGGTTTCACCGTGGTCGAAGCAGGCAGCGCGATTGACGCATTCGGGTATTTCACCCAAACCGAGTTCGATCTGATCGTCGCCGACATCGACCTGGGCGCTGGGCCCAACGGCATCGATGTCGTCCAACGCATTCGCGCACAGTCGCCGGGAATCGGTGTCGTGTTTCTCACCAACCTGCGCGACCCCCGTGTTTCCGGCAAGACGTGGTCGGCGATTCCCCGCGATGCCGCTTACATCGTCAAATCCGAGCTGGGTTCCCCCAATGCGCTCAATGCTGCGGTTGCCAGCGCCCTGAGCCCCAAAAACAAGGGCACCCGCCCTCTGCCCGAATCGTCGCCGCTGCGCAACCTGTCCGACACCCAGGTTTCGGTGTTAGCCATGGTGGCCGACGGAAAATCCAATGACGAGATCGCCACACAGCGAGCGACCACTGTTCGAGCCGTAGAAAAGATGCTGCAACGCATCACCGCGGCACTGGGTTTGGACGCAGGAAACAGCAACCGAGTGGCCCTGGCACGTTTATATTGGGACGCGTTGCATGGCAAAGACACCTGACGCCAAGCCGCACCTGAGCCTCACCTCAATCGTCCACGAGGCCCTGGTGTCCCGACACATCCTGTCGACTCGTGCGATTTTGTTGTACGCGGCGACATCTCCGCTCCTCATCGTTACCGCCGAATATATTCGCAATGGCCAGTCGAGCATCTGGGCTGCGGTGGCATTTTCCTTGTATTCCGCCATGATCAGCGCGACTCTCGCTGTGGCCACACGCTGGCTGGTGCGATTGGCGTGGGGAACCCACCCTCGTGCCCGCATCACCGTGTTGTGGTTGCTGTCCGTCGGCGCCACTCGCGGCGCAATCATGGGAGTGATTGTGACCGAAACCGGGGCGGCGACGGAACCGCATTTTGTCGAACGCATCCTCGGCGGCGCCACAAGCCTTCCCCTGATCTTGGGAATCATCGCGGTGGTCGTTGGTGGGGTTTTGGACCACCGTGAACGTGTGGCCGAGCTGACACAGACTGTGTCTCGCCTGATCGACCGCCGCGCGCAAACCCTGAAAATCTTGACCGCGTTTCGGTCTGACCTCGCTGAACGCACTTCAACCGCAATCATGCCGGCCTTGAGCCGCATCTCTCGCCTGTTGGACCCGCAAACTGACCTGACCCGCGGCACCGTCATCGGCGAACTGTCGAACCTCGTCGACACCGTAGTACGGCCGCTGAGTCACGACCTTGCCGCGAATAAGCCCGAGGACCTGCCACCCGCGATCCACAACTCGCAGATCCCGAAGCCCGAGTGGGGCCGTACCTCGGCGTTTGACGCGCTTCAGCCCTTGTGGTCGGGCATCATCGTGGTCGGGGTCGCTGCGAGTGGTGTCGTCGAATTCTTTGGCGCTTTCCGCGGTTTCACCATGGCGATGCTGTATGCCGGCGTACTGATCGCCGTTCTCGCAGCGTTTAGGCATGTGTTCCGCCGGTACAGTTTCCGCCCGCTGACACTCATCGTGTTGGCCTCGCTGGCGCACGAATTGGGTGGTGTCGCGTACGTATACACATTGTGGGCTTTGGGATTCCCGATTTTTGATTACCCGCTGTCGATTGCGGGAATTATCGTAGCCACACCCATCGTCGGCGGTTCCATTGCGGCATACGTGATCTTGGCTCTGCGCCGAGAGCTGATTGAACAGGAACTTCGCGACTCGAACCTCGAATTGGGTCACATCGTGTCGGGTTACCGCCGCACGGCATGGTTGGAGCAACGCCGACGCGCACACCACCTGCATTCGACCGTGCAATCACGCCTGCACGCCGAGGCCCGCTTTTTGTCCTCCCGCACCGGCATTTTGAACGACCGCGAATTGGAACGTTTGCACGAGACGATTGACAGTATTTCTGATTCCGCTTCGGTCGCGCCGGCATACGGAATCGACCCACTGCGGGAACTCGACAAGTTGCGCGATTTTTGGGCTGGTATTTGTGAAATCCGCCTGGACATATCCGACGAGGTTCGCGACGCGTTACACAATAACGGCGCTCCGGCGGAAGCCGTCCAGCTGGTTACCACCGAAGCAATCACTAACGCGATTCGACATGGTTCGGCCACCCAGATCGAGGTCGAGATGCGGTTGTCGAACCCCGAGGTCGTGTCGGTTGCGGTCACAAACAACGGCGGCAACGTGACGACAGAGGAACGTTCGGGCTTGGGCATGACCACGTACGATGAATTGACGATGCAGTGGGACTTGTCGACCATGTCCGATATGACCACGTTCACGGCATCGATCAGCACGCGCAACACGGTGATTGAACTTCCCGCGATGTACTGACGGATTAGGTTTTGTCGGGAATAATCCGATACCCCACGGGGTATTCTCTAGGTAAGACTTCAGGTTAGGAGACCACATGGCAACCATCAACATCGATAAGGCAGGCTTCGAAGCCGCAGTAGTCGCAGAAAACTCGACCGTGCTCGTCGATTTCTGGGCGGAATGGTGTGGCCCGTGCCGCCAGTTCGGCCCCATCTTCGAGGCCGCCAGCGAAAAGCACCCGAACATCACGTTCGCCAAGGTCGACACCGAAGCCGAACAAGACCTCGCAGCCATGGCCGGCATCCGTTCGATCCCCACCCTGATGGCGTTCCGCGACGGAATCCTGTTGTTCAACCAGGCTGGCGCACTTCCCGGCCCCGCACTGGACGACCTAATCAGCCAGATCAACGCACTGGATATGAATGCAGTTCGTGCAGAAATCGCCGCACAGGAATCGGCTGCAGCAGAAACCGAATAGGTTCTCAATCGACGAAGGGGCCCGGCACAGTGTGCCGGGCCCCTTCGTCGTAAACGGACTATGTCAACGGTGCGCGACCACGGACCAGTCGCTTGACCTTCTTCGCGATGGTGCTTGCGGGCTTCTCGTTATAGATTCCGGCATATTCTTGACCGGACATTTCCTGGATTTTCTCCATGATGGCGTCCGTGGCTTCGCGTCGAGCCTTGCCGCTGGAAGCATCACCGAACACCGACAGGTCCATGGGCTCTCCGTATTCGATGGACAACTTGGCGAAACGAATTCCCGACGAACCGACGGGTTGAATCTTGTCGGTGCCTTTCAGCGCAACCGGAACAACGGGTACACCGGCGGTCAGCGCCAACCACGCGACTCCGGTTTTGCCACGATACAAGCGACCGTCCAACGACCGCGTGCCCTCGGGGTACATCGCAAACGACTCCCCGTCCCGCAAACGTTCGAGCCCGGCATCCAACGCGTCTTGTGCGGCATTCGCCGACGAACGGTTCACCGGAATAGCACCGATCGATTCAAAGAACGCCTTGGACAGCCAACCCTTGAAACCGGTTCCCGTGAAGTATTCCTCTTTCGCGAGGAACGACACTGCACGACGAGACAGGATGGTGATGATCACGCTGTCAAAGAAGGACAGGTGGTTGCTGGCGATAATTACGCCGCCGTGCGCGGGCATGTTCTTGCGCCCCGTCACCGATGCTGCGAACAGCAGGCGAATCAACGGCGGAAACAAAATACGGGTGATGAACTTGATCACGCGGTGACTCCTTCCTGCTGACGTGCGGTGTTATTTAAGAATACGCGCCGGGACTCCGACGGCTGTGGCACCGACGGGCACATCGGTCAAAACGACGGCGTTGGCGCCCACCTTGGCGTCGTCGGCGATGTGGACGGGGCCGAGCACGGTGGCGTTCGCCCCAATTTCGACCCGGTTTCCCACCGAGGGGTGTCGGCGGCAATCCTTTTCGATTCCTCGACCACCCAACGTCACACCGTGGAACAGCAGCACATCGTCACCGATGACGGCGGTCTCGCCGATCACGACGCCCATGCCGTGGTCGATAAACAGTCGGCGGCCGATCGTGGCACCGGGGTGAATTTCGACACCGGTCAGGAAACGCGTGATTTGTGAAAGCACGCGCGCCAGCAGGCGCAGACGGGCACGCCACAGCATGTGGTTCAGACGGTAACCCCACACGGCGTGGAGTCCGCTGGAAACGAGGACGATTTCCAGACCGTTGCGGGCGGCCGGGTCCCGACTCAACGCCGTTCGGATGTCTTCGGAAAGGCGAGAGATCGGGTTCACTTAATCGAGGATACCCTCGAATAGCACGGTCGACAGGTAACGTTCACCGTTCGAGGCGACAATCACGACAATTGTCTTGCCGGCGTTCTCGGGTCGCTTCGCCAAATCGAGTGCCGCCTTGACGGTCGCGCCCGACGAAATTCCCGCGAGGATGCCTTCCTCGGTCGACAGTCGACGTGCAACCTCGACGGCCTGGGCGATGTTGACGTCGATAACTTCGTCATAAATTTCGCGGTCCAACACGTCGGGCACAAAGTTTGCGCCGATGCCCTGGATCTTGTGGGGGCCGGGAGTGCCGCCGTTGAGGATGGGCGATTCTTCGGGTTCCACGGCGACGACCTGGATGCTGGGCTTCTGTTCCTTCAGGAACTGGCCAGTTCCGGTCACCGTTCCACCGGTGCCCACGCCGGCGACGAAAATGTCGACGGCTCCGTCGGTGTCATTCCAGATTTCGGGTCCGGTGGTCGCACGGTGGATTGCCGCGTTGGCTTCGTTTTCAAACTGTCGCGCCAATACTGCTCCGCGTTCCGACGCGATCTGTTCGGCTCGTGCGACTGCGCCCTTCATGCCCTCGGGGCCGGGGGTCAGGACCAGTTCGGCGCCAAATCCACGCAACAAGGCGCGGCGTTCGATGCTCATTGTCTCGGGCATCGTCAGGACCACGGTGTATCCGCGTGCGGCACCCACCATGGCGAGCGCGATTCCGGTGTTACCCGAGGTGGCTTCGACGATGGTTCCGCCGGGCTTCAAAGCACCCGATTCTTCGGCGGCATCGACGATCGCGATACCCAGGCGGTCCTTGACGCTCGAGCTGGGGTTAAAGAATTCGAGTTTCGCCAGAACGGTGGCAACGCATCCTTCGGTGACCTTGTTCAGTCGGACGAGGGGCGTATTTCCAAACGTTTCGGTGATGTCGTTGTGGATACGAGCCATGGGTGTTGCCTCCTTTTCTGGCGAGAATCTTTCGTACGTTCAGCCTATGCCGTCGATGCCAAACAGGGTGGGGTGTTGCGTTGTGTTACAGCCCTGTGGCTAGGCTGGGTTCACTATGTTGAGTATCGTTTTGGGCCTCGCTGCTGCGGCCGTATATGGAACTGCGGACTTTGTGGGCGGTTTGGCGTCCCGACGAATCAACCCGATCCTGGTGACGACTGTGGGCGCCTTTGTGGGCTTGTTCCTGCTGTCGGGTGCTTCGATGATTTTTGGCGCCAAGTACACCCCCGAGTCGATGGGGTGGGGTTTCGCTGCGGGTATCGTCGGTGCAATCGCCATCACCCTGCTCTATGCGGCGTTGTCGATCGGACCGATCAGCATCCTGTCGCCCACCACTGCCCTCGTGTCGGCTATTTTCCCCATCACGATCGGTGTTGCGTCGGGCGAGACCCTGTCGACCCTGAACATCATCGCTTTGGTGTTGGTGTTGGTCGCGATTGTGTTGGTGGGTTTTGCACCCGACCCGAACGCGGTCCGACCCAACGCAAAGGGCCTGCTGTTGAGCGTCACCAGTGGTCTGTTTATTGGCGGGTTCTTGATCCTGCTGAATCAGGCCCCCGATGATGCCGGTCTGGCGCCTCTGGTGTTCAACCGTTTGGCGCACGTGCTGTTCATGGGCATCGCGGTGATGTTTGTCATCGGTCGAGCTCGTCGACGCAACGAACGACTTCTGGATTCGCGTGGGCTGTGGCTGGCGGTCGGCAGCGGCTTCTTTGACAATGCGGCAAACACCTTGATGTTGTTGGCGTTGCAGTCCGGGCAGTTGTCGATTGTGTCCGCTTTGGTGGCGTTGTACCCCGCCTCCACGATTCTGTTGTCGTCGTTCAGCGGTCACGAAAAGATCACCCTCACCCAATGGCTGGGGTTGGGTTTGGCCGTCGCGGCCTGCTCGATGCTGGCGTTGTAGCCAACACCGAGCCGCCGGACGTTACTGTGCGCTGGCGGCGCCCGCGGCCTGTCGTGCGTCGCGGCGTGCGGCACGACGTTCGCGTCGTCCTTCGACCAGCGAATACAGTGCGGGCAGTACCAGCAGTGTCAGCACGGTCGAGGACAGCAGACCACCAATGACGACGATCGCCAACGGCTGCGAGATGAACCCTCCACCGTTGCCGGTTGCTCCCATCGCCAGTGGGGTGAGCGCGAACACTGTCGCCAGTGCGGTCATCAGCACGGGGCGCACACGACGTGTGGTGCCTTCCAGCAGTGCCTCGACGACGTTGCTGCCGCGATCGCGGTATTGGTTGACGAGGTCAATCAACACGATGGCGTTGGTGACCACGATGCCCACGAGCATCAGCATGCCGATGAGCGACGAGAGCCCCAGGGGGATTCCGGAAATAATTTGCAGACCGATTGCGCCGGTGGCGGCGAACGGTACAGAAACCAACAACAGCAACGGCTGACGCAGTGAGCGGAAGGTTGCGACCATGACGACGTACACGATCAGGATTGCGGCCAACAGTGCGAGTCCCAGTTGCTGGAACGATTCGGCTTGATCCTTGGCCACACCCGCCACAGTCGCGGTGGTGCCCGACGGCAGTGTCACGGTGTCGAGTGCCGTGGTGACCGCGGCGGTGGCCTCGGTCAGGTTGTCACTGGCGGGAGTTACTTCCAAGGTCGACGACAGCACTCCGCGTTCGGTGGTGCGTTTCGCAGCGGTGGTCTTGGTGCTGACCGTGGCGATGTCCGAGACGGTGACCGTCTTTCCCAACGGCGTGACGAGCTCGTACTTTTTCAGTTCGGCGAGCGTTTCGGGCGCATTTTTCGTTTCCACGAAAACCTGCAGGGTGACGTCATCGATGATCACCTGGGCGATCGAGTTCGGTGCCAGCACACCCGCAATGGTGGACGATACTGCCGCTTCGCTGAAACCGTATTCGGCTGCGGTTTCTCGCTTCACGGCGATGGCGATGTAGTCCTGTGTCTCGGACAGCGACGACGCAATTTCTTGGGCGGCACCCGATTCGGTGATGGCGTCCTGAATTTCGGAGGTCACCGTGTTCAGCGTTTTCTCGCTGGGTGCTTTCACGGTGATGTCGATGGTGGTGGATCCGAATCCGCCTCCACCGGATGCGACGGTGAGCGTGCCGATGTCGCTCAGGCTGTCGAGTTCGGCGGTGATGGCTGCCTGGGTTTCGCCGACATCGACGGTTTCGTCCAGCGTGACCGAATAGGTGATGTCGGACGATGAGCCAAACAGCGCACTGAAGCTGTTTCCGCTGCCCACCGATGTCTGGACGATGTCGACCCCGTCCATCGCCAGCAGTTCGTCTTCGACAGTTTGTGCTGCGTCGACGCGTTCGGCGAGCGTCAAACCTGCGGGGGTTGAGTGGCGGATTGCCAGCGTGTTTTGTCCGCTGCTGCCGACGAAGTTGGTCTTCATGGACGGCACCAAGGCGACGGTGCCGCTGAGGGTGAGGATCGCGATCAGCACGGTCGCCAGCGGGTGCTTAATTGTCCAGCCGACGACGGGGCGGTAGCCGCGCTGCAGCTTTCCGAGCTTTTCCTCGCCGGTTTCCACGTCGATGCTCTTGTTTGTTGCGGGCAGGAACCAGTACGAGAGGACCGGCACTATCGTCAAGGACACGAACAGTGACGCCAACAGTGCGATGGTCACGGTCAACGCGAACGGCTTGAACAGTTCACCCGTGATTCCGGCGACGAACGCCAGAGGCAGGAACACGGCCACGGTGGTGACGGTAGAGGCCGTAACCGCGGTGGCGACTTCGCGCACACCGGTGAGGATGGCGGCGGGGCGTTCTTCACCCAGTGCGAGGTGACGTTTGATGTTTTCGACGACCACGATCGAGTCATCGACGACTCGTCCGATCGAGATGGTCACAGCACCGATGGTGAGGATGTTCAGCGTGTAGTCGCTGGCCCACATTCCGATGAAAGTCAGCAACACCGAGGCGGGGATCGAGATCGCGGTCACCAGGGTGGATCGGACCGACATCAGGAAGATCAGGATGATGATGATCGCGAACGCGAGTCCCAACATTCCTTCGGTGGTCAATGATTCGATTGAGCTTTCGATGAAGGGGGCCTGGTCGAACACGATGGTCAGTTCGGTGTCGGTTCCCAACAGCGCGCTGATGGCGGGGAGTGCCGCGCGAATGTCGCGGGCGACGTCGACAGTGTTCGAGTCTGCGGTTTTCGTGATGGCCATGGTGAGTGCCGGTTCGCCGTTGACGCGCGAGACACTGGTGACGGCGTCGCTCGCGATGACGACCTTTGCGACTTCACCGACGGTGGTCACGTCGACGGTGCCGGTCATGGGGTTGGCCGTTCCGGGGATGGTCAGGGGGACTTCGCGAATTTCGTCGATCGATTCCAGGGGCACTCCGGCGACGACGCTGCGTTCTGCGCCGTCATCGGTGACGGTTCCCGCTCCCATTCGGATTCCGCTGGCGCGCAGTGCGTCGGCGATGTTTTGGTTGGTGAGTCCCAGGTCGTCGAGTTCGGTGGCGTTGGGGATGATTTCGATGTGCTGTCCGGTCGCACCGATGATGTTGACTTCGCGCACGCCGTCGATGTCGTTGAGTTCTTTTGCCGCGATTGTGTCGAGTGCGGCTTTCAACTTGTCTTGGGTTTGTTCGCTGGTCACCGCGATCTGCATCACGGGGATGTCGCCGAATGATCCGGCGATGATTTGGGGTTGCACATCGGCGGGAAGTGCGTTGATGATCCGGTTGATGGCGACTTGAACTTTTTGTTCTGCGGTTTCGAGGTTTGTACCGTAGGTGAACGAGGCGCTGACCTGCGAGACGCCGGTTTGCGATGTCGAGGTCGTGGTTTCCAGCCCAGGGACCGATTGGATGGCCGTTTCGATCGGGGTCGACACTTCGTTTTCGACGACGATGGGCGAGGCTCCGGGATAGTTGGTGACGACGACCAGCTGCGGGAACGAGACCGACGGGATCAGTTCTTGTTTGAGCAGGGTCATCGAGATTGCGCCAAAGATGGCGACGACGATGGTGACCAGCGCGATGAGTGCGCGGTTGCGGAGCGAGAAACGTGAGAGCAGGTGCATGACCGGCCTTTCTGTCGACCTCCCAGAGTACTACGGGAGTCTAAGAAGGCACTAAGTGCTACAACCCTGACTGCGGTAGTGCACGCGCCACCACGCGACTAGGCGTGAAGTGCGATCGCATCACGCACGAATTGGGCGCCGGCCGCTCCACCGTAATTGGCCGCAAAACGTTCATCCGCGACATACATGTCCCCCAAACCCACCAGCTGCTCGCGGGTCGGTTCGACGCCACCCCACGCACGGGTGATCCACAGAGAGTGACGCAAGACCAAGGCGCGCACCTCGTCATCCTGAATGTCGTGCGACGCGGCCGCAGCGATCCAAGCAGCAGAGAGGTCACTGCTTTCGCGCAGGAAGTCCGCACGAGCTTCCGCATCGAGTCCCGACCACCACGAGTTGGCGATGTCATACGCCTTCTGACCCCATCGCTCGATGACCTCGGCGGAATGGGACTCGTGATCGTGTGGCGCGGATTTGGCGGACATGCGGGCTCCTCGTTGTCTTCTGTCAACAGAATAACCGCACCCCGTCGCACGGCGGGGTCGTACAGTGGACACATGAAACCCACGCTTGTTGCCGGCATCGCCATCGCGGTCGGCGCAGTGGTGGGGGCGTTGGGGCGCGAGGCTCTCGACGTTGTGATGATGTCGGTCGCGTGGCCCGGAATTGACGGCGTGTTTGTCGCGAACATTGCCGGCGCCGGGGCTCTGGGCTTCCTGCACAACGGGTTGCCCGCACACACCCCGCACTGGTTGAAATTGGGCGTTACCACCGGGTTGTTGGGAACTTTCACCACCCTGTCGGCGATCAGCGGTTTTATTGCCTTCACCCCGTCAGAATTCGTTTCCGAGCTGTGGGTCTATGTGGCCGGCAGCGTGGTGGGCGGTATCGCTGCGGCGTGGGCGGGTTTGCGTGCCGGTGATGCCGTGAATGACTCGAGGCGCGCCTCGTGAATTTCGCAGAATTTTGGGCTTTCGCCCCCTTCGTTGCCTTCGGCGGGGCCGCCGGCGCGATCACGCGGTGGGCGACCTTCCGGGCATGGGGTTCCGGCCGAGTTTCTTCCGCACTGTTGACGGTGAACCTTGCCGGCAGTTTCGCACTCGGGGTCTTTTATGCGCTGTCCCCGAGCGTGCCGTGGCAGACCACCGTGACACTGGTGGCGTTCACCGGCGGACTCACCACCTTTTCGACTCTGGTCGTCGACATTGCGATGTCGCTGCGTTCACGCCTGTGGTGGCGTGCCCTTGTTTCGACGGTGGTGCACTTCGGTGGCGGCTCAGTGTGCGCCCTGTTTGGCGCTGGTGCCGTCATGCTCACCATCGGTGCGTGATAAACTGAACCTCTGATTCGTACGCTGTGGATCTGTTCACGGGTGAACATGACACAATCACAGCCGATTGAGGGGGTCCTCCATGGGACGTGGGCGGCAGAAAGCCAAGCACACAAAGGTTGCGCGCGAGCTGAAATATTTCAGCCCCGACACCGACTTGGGCAGCCTTGAGCGCGAGCTCGGCGGCAACCCCCGCCTCGAAGAGGACCTGGAAAAGTGGTCCGAGTACCTCGAAACGGATGAAGACGACGAGGACGACGACGACAAGTAGTCGATTTTGTGCACGAAAAGCCACGGTCTCCCGTGGCTTTTCGTTTAGGTCCTAGTGTGCGTACGAACCGACGAGTCGCACGGCTCCGCCGTCGACTCCCTTGGCGCCGCGCACAAATCCGTCGAGGTCACGCGCGGTGTCCGAGATGGTTCCGACGACCCAGGATTCGATCCCGGCTGCAGTCCATTCACGGATGAGTGTGCTGGCGGATTCTTGGGCCACGACAGCAAACATGCCGATACCCAGGTTCCAGGTTTCTTCCGTGGATTCCAGGGTGTCGCCCGCCCACTCGGTGAGGACGCGGAAAACTTGGGGCGGAAGCCAGGTGGAACGGTCCACGTCGACCCACACGCCGTCGGGCAAAACACGGGCCAGGTTTGCGGCAATTCCACCACCGGTCACGTGCGACAGGGAGTGGATTGATCCGGGGTGTGCGGCCAGAGTGTCCAGAATCGGCGCGGTGTACAGGCGCGTGGGCTCGAGAAGTTCTTCACCCAGGACGCGATCGAATTCGGCGACTGTGGAATCGTATGCGACCCCGCGGCCGGCGATGATGTGACGCACCAGCGAGAAACCGTTCGAGTGCAGGCCGCTCGATGCCATGGCGATGACCACATCACCGTGTTGTACACGGTGTGCGCCCAACATTTCGTCGGCTTCGACAACACCGACGGCGGCACCGGCGACGTCGTAGTCGTCAGCACCCAGAAGGCCGGGGTGTTCAGCTGTTTCGCCGCCGACCAGTGCGGTTCCCGTTTCGGCACACGCACGGGCGATGCCGTCGACGATCGATGCGATGCGTTCGGGCACGAGCTTGCCGCAGGCGATGTAGTCGGTCATGAACAACGGTTTTGCGCCCACAACCACGATGTCGTCGACGACCATCGCGACGAGGTCCTGGCCGATGGTGTGGTGAATGTCGAGCGCCTGAGCGATCGCGACTTTGGTGCCGACGCCGTCAGTCGAGGTGGCCAGCAGAGGCTTGCGGTATTCCTTCAACGCCGAGGCATCGAACATGCCCGCGAAGCCGCCGACGCCACCCAATACTTCGGGTCCGTGCGTGGCTTTCACCGATGCTTTCATCAGCTCGACGGCAACATCGCCCGCCTCGGTATCGACACCTGCTTGTGCATAAGAATTTTTCGCCGTCACCCGCTCAGTTTAGCGAATGCTCATCCGCGCAAATCGCAGAAGTGTGAAAGACTAGGGGAACGCCAATCGAGGCGTTTACCGCGAAGGAGAAGCCTGCGATATGTGCGGCATTGTGGGTTTGGTTTCGACGACACAGGCAAACCAGCAGGTTTACGATGCTCTGGCCTTGTTGCAGCATCGCGGTCAGGATTCCACGGGCATCGCGACCTGCGAGGGTCGGGTAATTCACCAGCGCAAAGCCAAAGGCCAGGTCCGCGAAGCGTTCCGCACCCGCGACATGCGCGGGCTGCTGGGAACCATGGGTTTGGGGCACGTGCGTTATGCGACTCGAGGCACCGCATCGAACGAGGAAGAAGCGCAGCCGTTCTATGTGAACGCTCCCTACGGCATCATCCTCGTTCACAACGGCAACCTCACGAACACCCGTGAACTGACCGACGACCTGCACCTGAACGACCGCCGCCACTTGAACACCAGCTCGGACACTGAACTGTTGGTCAACGTCCTCGCACACGAACTGCAAGCGGCCACCAGCGTGCGCGCTTTTTCGCCCGACGATGTGTTCGACGCCGTCGAGGTACTGCACCAGCGCGTCGAGGGATCGTATGCCGCCATCGCGCTGATCGCTGGACACGGGTTGTTGGCGTTCCGCGACCCGTTCGGAATTCGACCTCTGGTGTTGGGCCGCCGTCACAGCGCCGACAACGGTTCCGAATGGATTGTGGCCAGCGAGTCGCTGGTGTTGGAGCACGGCGAATACGACATCGTGCGCGAGATCGCACCGGGCGAAGCAGTGTTCATCACCGAGGACGGCCAGATGTCGTCACGTCAATGCGCCCAAAACCCGCAGCTGATCCCGTGCTCGTTTGAATACGTGTACCTTGCCCGTCCCGACTCAATCATGAACGGCATCTCGGTGTACGAAGCCCGCCTGCGACTGGGTGACCGTCTGGCGGACACGATCAAAAAATTTGTGCCGCTCGATCAGATCGATGTGGTCATGCCCATCCCCGACTCTGCACGCCCCGCCGCCATGCAGGTCGCCCGCAAGTTGGGTGTCGAATACCGCGAAGGTTTCTATAAGAACCGCTATGTGGGCCGCACGTTCATCATGCCCGGCCAGGAAGCCCGCAAGAAGAGCGTGAAGCAGAAACTGAACGCCATGCATTCGGAATTTGCGGGCAAAAATGTGCTGATCGTCGATGACTCGATTGTGCGCGGAACGACGTCGCGTGAAATCGTCGAGATGGCTCGTGCTGCCGGGGCAAAGAGCGTGATATTCACCTCGGCCGCACCCCCCGTCCGCTACCCCCACGTGTACGGCATCAACATGCCTTCACGTTCCGAGCTCGTCGCGGCTGGTCGCAAAATTCCGGAAATCGCCAGCGAGATCGGCGCCGACTACCTCATCTATCAGGAAGTCGACGACATGCAGGCCGCGATCATCGAGGGCAGCTCGGTCACCGCACTCGAAATGTCGTGCTTCACGGGCGAATACGTGACCGGCACAGTCACCCCCGAGTACCTGAAATGGGTTGAAGAAAACCAGGTTTCATAACTGAAGCGGTGAGCGACCTGGCTTGGTCACCCGCCGCTTCAGTACGGATTATTCCGCGGTTGCTCGTTTGACGACGCCTTCGTATCCGTTGATCAGCACGGGGATGATCAGCAGGTGAGTCAAGGGCCACGGCAGGAACGGCAAAGCGTATCCCAGCTGCATCAGGTCAATCCCTCGCTCAGGCCACACGAACCCTTCCCATGAAACGGACAGGATCAGGTGGATGCCCCACGCAACTGCCGCAGTGATGGAGACAATCGCCCAGGCCCAGAAGGCCTTGACCGAGCTCATCTTTGTCGCGATATATGCAGCAAAGAACACCACAATCGTGAGTTCGACGAGCCCGCCCATCATGCCGCCCAGCATCAGCACTATGCCATTGCCGTCGTTGTACAGTGCATTAATTACAGTTTGAAACAGATTCATTACTGAACGCCTTCCCCTGGTTTGTTATTGATTGCCTGATCCCGCCACCGTGCAGTGCGCATCGCCTCGAACGGCGAAATACCCGGCGTCAACGCGATGATTCCCAAACTCAGGAATGTCGCAAGCGAGGACAGGAAGTCCCCGTTAAACATCGCTTCATACGATTCGATCCCGGGAATCGTTTTAAACACAAAGGACACGGTGGCCAACACGACACCTGCGGCCCAGGAAATTTGCGCAACTGGCAGAAGGTCGAATCGTTCTTTGCCCGGTTTCCGCGTCCACACAAACATCACTAACGTTGCCGCAATCAGCCCGAAGCTCACCAGATATCTGAATTCGTCATAGGTGAACCAAATCCAGAACGGGTTTTCATCTGGTCGAATGAACGTGTCATACGGCCAGAGGGTTGTGTTCTTAAATGCGAACCACAGATACACGGCTCCAACCGGCAGAAGGAATGCCGCAGCTAGCTTTGTTTTTAGAAAACCTGTGACAAGTTTCGGTCCAACGTCATGACCCAATTCGAAGGCTTTACGAGGTTTACCTGGAGTATTGCCCGCACGAAGAATCAGATACGAAAACAGCATCTGCAGTATTTGTGGATAGACCAGAAAAAACCCTTGAATTTGGCCGAAATTAACGCCGATGATCTCTGAAATCCCTGCGACTGCACCGGCAAATGTAACCCAGTAAGCCCACCACCATACGCGAGCGGGCCTCCCCTGTGTCAGCCGCACCATCAGTGCACACACCACAAGCAGCAACCCAAAAATAGTGAATACGGGGATCAAGTAGTTCAAACCAGGGACAGACGCGAAATATACGATTCCGAAGACATATCTCGTGACCAGTCCGCCGAAACCGGTTCCGTACTCCCCTGGGTCAAAGAATGGGGGCGAGGCGATCAACAAAGTTGCTTCTACCACCGTGCACCTCCGTCTTCAAGGTCCCGGTAGCACCAAGAATTTGTATTGTTGACAGGATGTAGACATTGGAAACGCGCGTAGCTCAATTTCCATATGGGCAGCCACTCCGCTTCGTCTGAATCTTTGACATAAAACTCATGATTTGGCACTGTCCTAATATTGGCAGTTACTCGATAGCTACCGCTTGCTCTCCACACTCTTACGTTCGCCGAATAATTAATACCCAAGGCCCCGATGCAGAGTGGGTTCGCTACATCATGTTTCATGGTGAAGTTGGCGGCAGCCTCTGAGGCGTAATGCACTTCAAGTTTCATACCAGCAGTAGACGCTGTCGCGGGGTCGCCAAATGGAACAGCTGAATCTACAGTTCCTGAATAGGTGCGCGTCTCCCCCACAAAAAGTGTGGATTTCAATGATCCACCGTTTCGCCAATCAACGGTTACGTCAAAGCGAGTTTTATTGTTTGTGCTCCAGGGATTCCACAGGCGGTCATTCCCGTTGAAAAGTGTTGAGCCAAAATTCGGGCCACAAAAAACACTGCCTTCAACGTATTTTGTCGGAATAAATGTCTGGTATCGGAACGTTGTAACCGGAGTGTTGCCACTAGCACGTGCAGCCAATGTGACTTCGTCGCCAATTTTCAACGGGACAGTGACGATATGGGCAAAGTTTTCGATGTCTTCTGGTACATCTGATTCGAAATCCGTAATTTCTGCAGGTTCCCCCACGACGACCTGATACTCTTCTATCCCTTCAAGCGCCCCCGGATCCACAATTGAACCAGACGAATCTGCCTCGGCCACAATTTCGCCGTTATTCAAAATTTGGATTGTAGCCTCCGGGTCGACTAGCTCCCATTCCAACCGAACCCCCTCAATAGTCTCCGTAGCCTCGACCGTATTCGCTCCGACTTCTACAGTTGCGTGACTGGGAACAAAATTGAGCGTTGGTACAACTACGGTCCCGACCGCGATTAATGTCCCAGCTGTGATCAATGAAACAGTTTTCATCTTTACCCCTTGTGGCCCTGAGCAGTCGGTTGACTGTGCTCTTGGACCCATAGTGGCACGAGTGAATAAAATAAGCAACTCTCAAAATCCTATAGGATTTTGAGAGTTGCCACATAATCAACAGCCCTGCTGAAACCCGACAATCCGACGAGAAATCAGCCCTCACGGGCACACGTCAATGACCCGCGCCGCTACGTTCCCTCTGGCATCCCGGGCCTGCAACCGGAGGAATTAACTCGCGGCAGAACCGCTATCGGCGCCGGAAGCGGCGCCATCCACCCCTGCGGATTCAGCAACCCCGGATCCCACAGTTCCCGAAGAATCGAAAAACAAAAACGCAAGAGCTCCCACAACTGCGCCGCCGCCCAGCCCGTAGAGGCTCATGTACCCCACGGTCGCCCAGATGCCGATGGTCGGATCGGCGGGGTACAAGAGTGTGATGATCACGGCGACAACAAACCCGACCGCCGAGCCCGTGCTGATAAACATTCCCGCCCGAGGCGCCCGGCGGATGGTTACTTCGTGCTGCTCGTGTTCGCTCATATTTGTATTCTGCACCAACCCTCAGCTTTCAGCTGAATCTGAACCCGTCAGCACCGCATCATCCATCGGGTTCCGCGGCAGTAACAAAATCAGCGGTATTACTATCGCCAGCACAACTCCGACGATCAAATGCACGGACAACACTATCCCCATCCCACGGACCGCGGACTGATATGAGTCGCCGGCGAGCTGTGGCCCGCTCGCGGTTTCAATAGCGGACAGGCTGAAGAGAATCAGATTAACCAGCCACAGCGATAACGAGACTGACAGAATTACTTTCGATCGCGCGCGCGTCCGAATCGTCTCTGCCGAACGAGAGACCTCGGCAGAAACAATTGCCGAGAACGTTAAAAATGCCATCACAGCCACGCCCAGATAAAAATTGCCGACGTACACCACATCAACAAAATCAGCGATGAATCCCGGCCAATAGTGCAGGATTCCCTCTACCCGTTCAGTCATGATGCGCCGACCTCTTTCGAATTAGTCGTGTAAAAACTTTGCCGCTGCTAAACGGAGCAAACGGCGAAAGTCCCGGCAGTACCGCGAGAATAGCCAAACTCAACAGACCTGCCACTGGGGCGAGTAGGTCGTGTTCGAAGTTCCAGTAGTACTGAATGTCAGGGATAGAACGGAATACGACAGACAGGGCAACCATGACCACCCCGCTAAACCACACCGCGCGCGCCACAGGGGCCAAATCAGGTCGCTGGCGGCCCGGTGGTCTTGTGCTGGCAAAAATAGTGAATACCGCTGAGATCAAGCTGAACGATGCGAGATTGGAATATTCAGACAGCTGCAACCAGAACCAAAATTCTTCCGACGGATTCACCGCGTACGACTGCAAGGTGTACGGTCCTAAATGCATCCATAACCATACGATCATCGCCGGAAGAAATAGAAACAGTACGATTTTTGCCCCAAATTTCTGCGCCGCGATTTGTGCATCTTCGCCGGACTCTTCCATCGGGCCTGCCAGACTTCGCTCAGATCCAGTCCGCAAGATGATGAATGAAAAAGTCATCTGAATCAGATGCGGAAGTACGACGATAAGGGCCTGTCGAGGTTCGTGGAAAAGAGAGTTCAGCGCTACTCCCACAAGCGACAAGCTCGCGACAACCCAATACGACCACAACCAACCCTTTGCCGCCTGCCCTCTTGTCATCCGGGCAAGAATCGCAAACAGTATTAGCAGGAATCCCCAGATACTAAAACTTCCGAAGATGAATGTTTGCGTGACCGCAACGGCCAGAAATCCATAAATCATCGCGGTCTGACTGTTACCTATAACAGACAACAAAAGCTGAGGGTCCACCCAGCTCGCGAATGCCAAGATTTGTGTGTTTACGTCCATCAGATAACTCCTTGCTTCAAATCTTGACTCATTCGAGCGTCTTCCTACGGGGGATCAACACAATCAGGCCAACCAGGACAAACAGCAGTATCCATGTCACGTTAATTGTGACAAAGAGAAATCCCGTCCTCATGAGCACCGACTCGTACGGGTCGCCTCCTATTTCTAAAACGAATGAAGCGCTGTTTATCTCGACCAGGAGCATATTAAACGAGTTCAGGGCCCATCCAAACAGGGAGAAAATCAGGAACCCCTGAGACCAAATCTGGGATTTCGTGTCCGAAGGCACATATCGAACAGCAACAGCAGAGACAATGGCCAACCAGGGAAAGCCGAACAATATGAGGTAGTCCAGTGTTGTATCGCTCGAAATATATGTCACAAAATTTGTGTACGCCTCAATCGGTGACACGAACCCCGGTATTCCCGGGTTCGAAATTGCCATTTTCACCACGTGTCACCCTGACCCGGTTTGCATGGGTACCGCTTTCTCGGAGTTAACAACAGCATCAAGCGCTTATGCGACCATCGTGGCATACGGGATTAAAATAAGCAACTCTCAAAATCCTATAGGATTTTGAACGAACAGGGGCTTACCCAACACCCGAAACGCGAGAATCCGTGGCGCCTAGTCCAGTGAAATCAAGGGCAACAGCCCCGACACATCAGAGCGCACTCCCGACGCCCTCAACTCGCCGCTGCTGGCCGCGTCACCCCAGGTGCGGGCACCGGTCGCCACCTGAATCCATCCCAACGGATCGCACTCCACCACGTTGGGTGGGGTGCCGCGAGTATGCGAGGGGCCCTCGACACAGTGCACCGCGCCAAACGGAGGCACGCGCACTTCGACGGAATGTCCGGGCGCAGCATCCGCCAGCACCTGCAACAAATACCTGACCGCACCTGCGACATCATCGCGCGCAGGATCGTCAAGAAGTGCTGCCCGCACGTGCTGCCGGCCCACGGTGTCATCGATACGCGGTTTACCCATGGAATTCACGCTAGCAGGGC
>JBEEON010000086.1:0-5531 GCA_041191625.1 Actinomycetota bacterium
GCTTTGTTGAAAGGGATAACCGTGGTTTACGCAATTGTGCGCGCCGGTGGGCGACAGGAAAAGGTGGAGGTCGGCTCCATCATTACCGTCGACCGCATTCAGGCGAACAAGGACGGCAACATTGAGTTGCCTGCCGTTCTTCTCGTTGACGGCGAAAAGATCGAAACCGATGCTGCCAAGCTGGCTAAGGTCACGGTAACCGCATCGGTCCTGGGCGACCTTCGTGGACCCAAGATCATCATCCACAAGTTCAAGAACAAGACTGGCTACCACAAGCGTCAGGGTTTCCGTGCGGACCTGACTCGCGTGCAGATCACCAGCATCAAGTAGTCGAGGAGCTGACTAATGGCACATAAAAAGGGAGCGTCGTCCACTCGTAACGGACGCGACTCGAACCCCCAGTACCTCGGCGTAAAGCGCTACGGTGGTCAGGTTGTCAAGGCAGGCGAAATCATCGTTCGCCAGCGCGGAACCCACTTCCACCCCGGTGAGGGCGTAGGCCGTGGCGGCGACGACACGCTGTTCGCTCTTGTTGCTGGTGCAGTGAAGTTCGGCCAGAAGGGCGGCCGCAAGGTCGTCAACATCGTCGAAGCTGCGTAAATAGTTTCAGCATCAAGGCGGGCTTCGGCCCGCCTTGATGTATTTACAGAGAAAGGAGGTGACCATGGTTACCTTTGTTGATACAGTGACCGTTCACCTCCGCGCCGGTCATGGCGGAAATGGCTGTGTGTCGGTTCGCAGGGAAAAGTTCAAGCCTCTCGCAGGCCCCGACGGTGGTAACGGCGGAAACGGTGGTGACATCACCCTCGTTGCCGATCCTCAGGTAACCACACTGCTCGATTACCATTTCCGTCCGCACCGTTCCGGAACCAACGGCGGTCCCGGCATGGGGGACAACCGTTTTGGTTACAAGGGCGACAGCCTCACTCTTCCCGTTCCTGTCGGCACTGTTGTGAAAACCGATTCCGGCAAACTGATTGTCGACCTGGACGAACCCGGCATGGAATATGTGATTGCCCCGGGCGGTCAGGGAGGTCTGGGTAACGCGGCGTTGGCGTCGCTGAAGCGTAAGGCCCCCGGTTTTGCGCTGTTGGGCACCACGGGGTGGGAGGGCGATGTTCAGCTCGAGCTGAAGACCGTTGCCGACGTCGCGCTGGTGGGTTTCCCTTCGGCCGGTAAGTCGAGCCTTGTAGCTGCTGTCTCTGCGGCAAAGCCCAAGATTGCGGACTACCCGTTTACGACGCTTCACCCCAACCTCGGTGTTGTCGAGTCTTCTCAGTACCGTTTCACCATTGCCGACGTCCCCGGTCTGATCGAGGGCGCTTCAGAGGGCAAGGGCTTGGGCCTGGATTTCCTTCGCCATGTGGAACGTTGTACGGTGCTGGTTCACGTAATCGACTGTGCGACCCTTGAGTCGGGTCGTGACCCCATGTCGGACTTCGACGTTATTTCCGCCGAGCTCGCCGCGTACCCTGTCCCCGAGGGCTCAGTGCCGTTGCTGGAGCGTCCCCAGGTAGTCGTGCTCAATAAGGCCGATGTTCCCGAGGCCGCTGAGCTCGCCGAGTTTGTCCGTGCAGACTTCGAAGCAAAGGGTATGCCTGTCTTTGTTGTCTCGACCGCGAGCCGTGTGGGCCTGCGTGAACTGACGCTGCACTTGGGTGAGATTGTCGATCGTGAACGTCGCGCGAGGGCTGCCGAACTGGCCGCACGCCCGCGCATTGTCATCAAGCCGAAGGCCGTTGATGAATCCGAACTGAAGGTTCAGATTGAACAGCGCGGGGACGAAACGATCTATCGCGTTCGTGGAATCAAGCCCGAGCGTTGGGTCGAGCAGACCGACTTCAACAACGAGGAAGCCGTCGGATACCTGTCGGATCGTCTGTCGAAGATCGACATCGACGGTGCTCTGTACAAGGCCGGTGCCGTTCCCGGTGCGACCATTTTCATCGGCTATAACGACCGTTTCGAGTTTGGTTGGGAGCCCACTCTCACCAGCGCGGCCGAGCTCATAACCTCACCCCGTGGTACGGACAGCCGACTGGACGAGAACGACCGTCTGACCCGTTCGCAGCGCAAGCAGAACTACCACGAGCGAATGGATGCAAAGGCCGAGGCTCGTCGTGAGCTCGAGGCCGAGCGCATCGCAGAGCGTGACGCTTACGCGTGGGACGACGAGGACTGATACATGCGCGACGCAGTTCTCAGCGCAAAACGTATCGTCGTCAAGGTCGGTTCGTCATCGATCAGCGGTGACAATGCGGGCAACATCCACCTGATTGTCGATGCGCTGGCTCATGCTTTTGCTCGCGGAACTGAAGTACTGCTCGTCACCAGTGGCGCCATTGCCACAGCATTACCGATTTTGGGCTTGACGGGTCGTCCCGATGACCTGCCCGGTCAGCAGGCTGCAGCTGCGGTTGGTCAGAACATGCTGATGAACAGATACCAGGACTCGCTCAACCGACACGAGATTGTTGCAGCCCAGGTGTTGTTGACGGCCGGTGACCTCGATCATCCGTCGAATCGTCAGAACGCACAGCTGGCCTTGGACCGACTGTTGGGCATGCGAATGTTCCCCATCATCAACGAAAATGACACGGTCGCTACCGCGGAAATTCGCTTCGGTGACAACGACCGACTGGCCGCACTGGTGGCCGAACTCGTCGGGGCCGACTTGTTGGTCCTGCTCTCGGACGTTGATGCTCTATACACAAAGCCACCGCATCACGAGGGCGCACAGCGCATCGAATTTGTGACGGCCGGTGACGACCTCTCGGGTATCGAGATCGGTGATATCGGTTCCGCCGGTGTCGGTACGGGTGGTGCTTCCACAAAGATTGCGGCAGCAAAATACGCCACGGCTGAAGGCATTCCCGTTATCCTCACGGCGACCCCTCTGGTCGCCGAGGCTTTAGACGGTGCCGAGGTTGGCACGTGGTTCGAGCCCGCCGAGGTGTAGTTTCCGCTTAGAATTGCGGCATGACAGAGCAGCAATTCGATGGTTTCACGGTAATTCTCGAGGAAGCACAGCAGGCTTCGTATGCTCTGGCCCGTGCAACGACGGTGCAGAAAAATGCTGCGTTGGACGCAATCGCCACGGCATTGGTGGCTCACACCACCGAGATCGTCGCGGCTAATCGATTGGATGTGGACAGGGGAGTGGCCGCGCAGATGCCTGCGGGGTTGCAGGACCGACTCACGCTGACGCCGGAACGTGTCGAGGCGCTGGCCACAGCCGTCCGCAACATCGCCGTGCTGCCTGATCCTGTCGGAGAAGTTTTGCGCGGCGGCACGCTGCCTAACGGTCTGCAATTGTCACAAATCCGCGTCCCCTTTGGTGTCGTAGGAGCCATTTACGAGGCGCGTCCGAACGTCACCGTGGATCTCGCGGCTATCTGTCTGAAGTCGGGCAACGCTGCGGTTTTGCGTGGCGGCAGCGATGCTGAAAATTCGAACCGGGTCATCGTGAAGGTTATCGGCGATGCGCTGGAATCGGTCGGGTTGCCTCGAGCCGCGGTTAGTTCCATCGATGCCTATGGTCGTGAGGGCGCCCAGCGACTGATGAACGCGCGTGGATACATCGACGTACTGGTGCCACGAGGCAGCGCACAGTTGATTAATGCTGTGGTGAATGATTCCAGTGTCCCTGTCATCGAAACGGGTGCTGGTGTGGTGCACATTTTTGTGGACGAGAGCGCGGACGTGCAGATGGCGTCGGACATCATCCACAACGCTAAGACACAACGCGTCGGTGTCTGCAATGCAGTTGAGACCGTGTTGGTTCATGCGGATGCGGCTGAGCGCGTGCTGCCGCACATCCTGCGTCGCCTGCATGACAGCGGAGTCGTAATTCACGCGGACGAGACCGCGGCCGACAACTTCGAGCCCACCGTTCCGGCCACCGCAGAGGATTGGGGCACGGAATACCTGTCCATGGATCTGGCCGTGCGCGTTGTGGCCGACCTCGATGCCGCGATCGATCACATTCGCACTCATTCGACCCGTCACACCGAGTCGATCATCACCAACAACATGGCGAATGCGGAAAAGTTTCTCGCAGAAGTTGATTCTGCGGTCGTCATGGTGAATGCATCGACACGTTTCACTGATGGCGGTGAGTTCGGTTTCGGCGCAGAGGTCGGAATTTCGACCCAAAAACTTCATGCGCGCGGCCCGATGGGTTTGCCGGAACTGACGAGCACCAAATGGGTCGTGCGTGGAAATGGGCAGTGGCGGCAGTAGGCTAGAAACACACACCGTGCACCACAGATTTTAGGAGTCGTCATGGTTATCGCACAGATTCTCGCTTCCGAGGAACTCGCACCGCTCGTCATGCCCGCATGGGCTTGGGCTGCGACCTTTGCCGCTGGTTTCGCCCTGCTGGCTGTCGCCGCATTGGCTAACCGCGAGGTCTCGAAGCGCAACCCTCGTAACTCCTCGGCTGGTCACGACCACCACTAGGCCCTCGTGACCGAACGAGCCACACGACGCCGTATCGGTGTCATGGGTGGCACTTTCGACCCCATTCACCATGGCCACCTCGTCGCGGCCAGTGAAGTGGCTCAGAGCTTCGGCCTCGACGAAGTCATATTCGTCCCCACGGGCGTTCCGTATCACAAGCGAGACGTCTCGCCCAGCGAACACCGCTACCTGATGACCGTCATTGCGACGGCATCAAACCCTCGTTTCACCGTTTCACGTGTCGACATCGACCGCAATGGACCGACCTACACCGTCGATACCTTGCGTGATGTCCAGGCAGCACATCCGGATGCCGACCTTTTCTTCATCTCGGGCGCGGATGCGATTGCACAGATCATCGAGTGGAAAGACCACGACCAGCTCTGGTCGCTCGCGCACTTTGTGGCGGTGACGCGTCCCGGACACCACCTCAGCGTTTCGGGTCTGCCAGCCGAACATGTTTCGCGACTTGAAGTACCCGCACTGTCGATTTCGTCCACCGACTGCAGGACCCGTGTGGCTCACGGATCACCCGTCTGGTACCTGGTGCCTGATGGGGTTGTGCAGTACATTGCCAAGCACTCGTTGTATCGTTGAGGGTTATGTCTGACGAGTCCATTCCCCAGCTGCCTTCGCGCCGTGCACGCCGCGAGGCGGAACGTGCTGCCCAGCGCGGTTGGTTTGGGGGACTCTCGAACACGGGTTCCTTGCCCGTCATCCCGCCGGCGGAGCCCGTTGTTCCCGCATCGGACGACGACACGAACGATGCAGTAACGGCAGTTTCCGAGCCAGTCGAAGACTCTGTGGCCGAGCAGCCGCCCGTTGCCCCTGTCGCTGCAGCGACACCGACATTCATGCCCCGCCGCGAGCGTCGACTGCTCATGGAATCTGGGGTACTTCCCACACTTCCGAAACCGACAGTTGATTCACCGGTATTCGACAACCCTGTTCCCTCGTTCATGGCGGACGCGATCCAGGAGTCCTCGGCGGTATCGGCAGACAACTCCGATTCCGGGACTGTTGCAGAGCAGGTCGAAGAGGTTTCCGACGTTACGACCGTTTTCGACGTC
>JBEEON010000087.1:0-6394 GCA_041191625.1 Actinomycetota bacterium
CGTTGATGAGCTGCTGGTGCAGCTTGTTGGGGAAGTAGTCCTCGAGGGTGCGGCCGTTCACCGTGATGGTGCCCGAACCGGGGACGAGGCGGACGCGAGCGATCGCTTCCTTACGACGGCCAACTGCCTGACCCGACACGCTCAGTGAGAGGCGGGGAGCAGCAGCGGCTGCGGGTGCTGCCGAAGCTTCGGGAGCTTCGACGGATTCGCTAATCTTTGCCATTGTTCTAATCCTTCGCTATGCGCTTACTGGGCGACCTGGTCGAGCGTGTACACGGTGGGCTGCTGAGCGGCGTGAGGGTGAGTGTCACCCTTGTAAACCTTCAGCTTGCGGAACTGGTCGCGTCCGAGCGAGTTCTTGGGGAGCATGCCACGGATGGCCTTCTCTACAGCGCCAACGGGGTTCTTTTCGAGAAGCTCCGAGTAGGCAACTGCCGTGAGTCCACCCGGGTAACCCGAGTGACGGTAGGCCATCTTCTGCGAGAGCTTGGAGCCGGTCAGGGCAACCTTGTCTGCATTGATGATGATGACGAAGTCACCCATGTCCATGTGCTGGGCGAAGGTGGGCTTGTGCTTTCCGCGGAGGAGAGCAGCAGCGTGGCTGGCCAGACGGCCAAGAACCACATCGGCGGCGTCAATGATGAGCCACTCCCGCTGAACGTCAGCGGGCTTAGGTGAGAATGTACGCGTCACAGTAGTAGCGCTTTCTGGTCGAGGTGTTCGTGAATCCCGCTCCGATCGGTTTTCCGTACGGAATTCCTGTTGGAGGGCTCAACTAGTGTCTCGTCGAGACACCAAGGGTCAAGAATAGCGCGGATTTGTGCGGCGGTCAAACCAGCCGACGACGAGCACGGGTGGATTCGGCCCGCTCCCCCAGCTGCGACGCCTCGGGGTACCCCACCTCGACGAATGTCAGGCCGTGCGGTTTCGCGACAATGAATGCGCTCGTCCTTTTCTTGGCTTCCTGAAGCCGCATCGCATCGGCGGGCTCCAAGGCTCCCCGGCCGACGGCCACACACATGCCGACAAGGTTGCGGACCATCGAATGGCAGAAGGCATCGGCCTTGATCGTCGCAACTAAAACACCGGCTTCGTCGCGTCGCCACGAGAATTCCTGCAACTCGCGCACACGGGTCGCCGCGATACGCGGCCTGCAGTACGTAGTCCAATCACGCAACCCCAACAATGACTGCGCCGCCTCGTTCATGCGGTCAATGTCCAGCTCGTCCTTCACCCACCAGGTGTGACGACGGTTGCGAGGATCCCGGGGCACGGTGCCATCCGCAACCCGATATTCGTAGCGGCGGAAAATTGCCGAGAAGCGGGCGTCGAACCCCTCGGGTGCCTCGGTCACTGCCGTGATGACAACATCGCCCGCACTGAGGAACGAACGCAACCGGTGAAACAACCGTGCCGGGGTCATGCCGTCCGGGCAATCAAAATGGGCGACCTGCCCCGTGGCGTGCACACCAGCATCCGTACGGCCCGCAACCACGAGACGCACATCGGATTCCTCACAGCGGAAAATCGTCGCCAACGCGTTCTCAATTTCGCCCTGCACGGTACGACGATCCGGCTGGGTTCCCCAACCGTCGAAGTCAGTGCCGTCATAGGCAATATCGAGTCGTAATCTCACCATGGAATTCTGCCACACCAACGACGAAGGCCCAGGGCGAACCCTGGGCCTTCGTGTGAAAGGTTAACCCTATTCAGCTGCTTCTGCTGCTGCGGGAGCCTCTGCTGCAACCTCAACCTCAACGGCTTCGGGTGCGGCAACTTCCTCGACAACCTCAGGAGCCACGACAGCGGCAGCTGCGGCAGCGGGTGCTGCAGCCTTCTTTGCCTTGGGCTTGGGGTTGACGGGCTCGAGGCAGAGCTCGATTACGGCCATGGGGGCGTTGTCACCCTTGCGGTAGCCGGTCTTGATGATGCGGGTGTAGCCACCTTCACGCAGTGCAACGAGGGGTGCAATCTCGGCGAAGAGTTCGTGAGTTGCAGCCTTGTTACGCAGGATCGACAGCGCACGACGACGTGCGTGCAGGTCTCCGCGCTTTCCGAAGGTGACGAGGCGCTCAGCGAGGGGACGAAGACGCTTGGCCTTGGTCTCGGTCGTCTGAATCGACTTGTGGGTGAAAAGTGCTACTGCGAGGTTCGCAAGCAGCAGACGCTCGTGTGCGGGTCCGCCACCGAGGCGGGGTCCCTTTGCGGGCTTAGGCATTGTTCTGTTCTCCTGTCAGAATCCGAACCAAAGGTTCAGAAAAATTAGTCTTCGTTGGCCTCGTAGAAGTAGGCGTTGTCGACGCCCGGCATCGAGTCCTTGAGGGTCAGGCCGAGCTCAACGAGCTTGTCCTTAACCTCATCGACCGACTTCTGTCCGAAGTTGCGGATGTTCATGAGCTGGTGTTCGTTCAGTGCAACGAGCTCGGCGAGGGTGTTGATGCCCTCACGCTTGAGGCAGTTGAACGAGCGGACGGTGAGGTCCAGTTCTTCGATGCGAGTGCTGAGACCCTCAACTTCGACAACTTCTTCCGGACGGGGTCCGATTTCGATGCCTTCAGCTTCGGTGTTGAGCTCGCGTGCGAGACCAAACAGTTCAACCAGGGTTCCACCGGCAGATGCGACAGCATCGCGGGGCGAGATAGCCGACTTGGTTTCGACGTCTACGACGAGACGGTCGAAGTCGGTGCGCTCACCGGCACGAGTTGCCTCGACGCGGTAGGTGACCTTGGTGACGGGCGAGTAGATCGAGTCGATCGGAATAACGCCTGCAGCCTGGTATTCGTTGCGGTTCTGAGCTGCCGAAACGTAGCCGCGGCCACGTTCGATGGTGAACTCGATTTCGAGGGTTGCACCCTCGCCGAGGGTCGCGATTGCGAGCTCGGGGTTGTGAACCTCAACTCCAGCGGGGACGGTGATGTCTGCTGCGGTTGCGACACCGGGACCCTGCTTGCGCAGGTAAGCGGTGACAGGCTCGTCGTTTTCGCTCGACACGGTGATGTTCTTGATGTTCAAGATCATTTCGGTGACGTCTTCGGTGACACCCTGGATGATGTCGAACTCGTGAAGGACACCGCTGATGCGAATGCTGGTGACTGCTGCACCAGGGATCGACGACAGCAGGGTACGACGGAGCGAGTTACCGAGGGTGTAACCAAAACCAGGCTCGAGCGGCTCGATGATGAACAACGAGCGGTTCGACGAGGTCGATTCTTCGGTCAAAGTGGGGCGCTGTGCAATGAGCACGTGTATTCCTTTCGGTCAGTGTCCGCTATATGACACTTCTCACGGTCTAGTCGGAAGTGCGACTGTTCAGTTTTGGGGGGTGAGGTGGCCTTGCGACCACCTCACAGAAAACGAGGCGAGTTAGACGCGGCGACGCTTCGGGGGGCGGCAACCGTTGTGAGCCTGAGGGGTCACATCGGTGATGGTGCCGACCTCGAGGCCTGCGGCCTGCAGCGAACGAATCGCGGTTTCGCGGCCCGATCCCGGTCCCTTGACGAACACGTCAACCTTCTTCATGCCGTGCTCCTGAGCCTGGCGTGCAGCCGACTCGGCGGCAAGCTGTGCGGCGAACGGAGTCGACTTACGCGAACCCTTGAAGCCGACTCCACCGGACGATGCCCAGCTGATAACGGCACCGGTGGGGTCGGTGATTGACACGATGGTGTTGTTGAACGTCGACTTGATGTGAGCCTGACCCACTGCGATGTTCTTCTTGTCCTTACGACGCGGCTTACGAGCGGCGGACTTAGGTGCTGCCATAATTCTTTCCTTTTCCCTCTCGGGCCGCGCTTAGCGGCCGGCCTTCTTCTTGCCGGCGACGGTGCGCTTCGGTCCCTTGCGGGTACGAGCGTTGGTCTTGGTGCGCTGACCGCGGACGGGGAGTCCACGACGGTGGCGCAGGCCCTGGTACGAACCGAGTTCGACCTTGAGGCGGATGTCAGCCTGAACTTCGCGGCGGAGGTCACCCTCGACCTTGTAGTTGCCTTCGATGTAGTCACGAAGTGCAACGAGCTGGTCGTCAGTGAGGTCCTTCACGCGAATGCTGCGGTCGATGCCCGTAGCTTCGAGGGTGGCGACGGAACGAGTGCGTCCGATGCCATAGATGTATGTCAAAGCGATTTCCACGCGCTTTTCGCGGGGAATATCGACTCCGGCGAGACGTGCCATGGTGGCTTCTCCTTGGAATTGCAGAGGTCTGTACCGTCATCTGTGCGTGGGCCTCTGTCCCACGGTGTCCCCCTGTTACGGGATCTGATGCGGCGCTGAAAATATTGAGTTATAAGTTGTGGTACTGCTTAGCCCTGGCGCTGCTTGTGGCGGGGGTTTTCGCAGATAACCATGACGTTGCCGTGACGACGAATGACCTTGCACTTGTCGCAGATGGGCTTAACGCTGGGGTTGACCGTCATTTTTTTTCTCCTGTTATCGCCGGCCTCGTACCCGAAGGTGTTCGGGTCGTTCCTTACCTTGGGTTACTTGTATCGGTAGACGATACGTCCACGCGAAAGGTCATAGGGGCTGAGCTCTACGATCACGCGGTCCTCGGGGAGGATGCGGATGTAGTGCTGGCGCATTTTGCCCGAGATGTGTGCGAGAACGATGTGTCCGTTAGCAAGTTCAACGCGGAACATCGCGTTGGGAAGTGCCTCGACAACCGATCCCTCGATCTCGATTACGCCGTCTTTGTTAGCCATATTTCCATTCAGTGGAGTTGTAACCGCAAGTCATGCGGCGGAGCGCACACCACAAGGGCGCGACACACCAATTTAAACTGTACGGCACGACGCCGTTCAGCGCAAGTGAGGGTTATACTCCCCCGATTCCACGCTCGGCGAGCGCGGAAACAATTCTGTTCGTAACTTCGGCGACTTCACCGATTCCGTCGACCGACACGAGGATCTCGCGACGCTTGTAAATGTCGATCAGCGGTGCGGTCTCTGCGGCATAGACGTCGAGGCGCGCGCGCACGACCTCGTCGGTGTCGTCTGCGCGGCCCTGGTCCAGTGCGCGCAAACGGATGCGTTCGATGACGATTTCCGGGTCTGCGACGAGCTCTACGACGACATCGAGCTTCTGGTCGTTGTCGGCGAGCATCGCATCCAGTGCGGTGACCTGGTCGGCAGTACGGGGGTAGCCGTCGAGCAGGAAACCGGGTGCACAGTCAGCGTGGGTCAGACGGTCGGCGACGAGCGCATTGGTCAGCTCGTTGGGAACATATGCGCCACGGTCCATGTACGACTTGGCTTCAACACCGAGGGGAGTTTCGTCGCGCACGTTCGCACGGAAAATGTCTCCGGTCGAAATCGCGGGGATGCCGAAAGTTTCGGCGAGAAGGACAGCCTGGGTTCCCTTGCCTGCGCCGGGAGGGCCCACAAGAAGCATGCGCACCATTACTTAAGAAGCCCCTCGTAGTGACGCTGCTGCAGCTGTGCGTCGATCTGCTTGACGGTCTCGAGTCCGACACCGACGATGATGAGGATCGAGGTTCCACCGAAGGGGAAGCTCGAGTTCGCACCGATGGTCGCCAGAGCAATCAGCGGGATAAGTGCAACGATGCCGAGGTACAGCGAACCGGGAAGGGTCACGCGCGTCAGGACGAAGTCCAGGTATTCGGCGGTCGGACGACCCGCACGGATTCCGGGAATGAAGCCACCGTACTGCTTCATGTTGTCCGCAACCTCGACCGGGTTGAAGGTGATGGCGACATAGAAGTAGGTGAAGCCCACGATCAGCAGGAAGAACATCGCCATGTACAGCGGGTTGTCACCGCTGGTGAGGTTGTTCTGGATCCAGACGATCCATTCCGCGGCGGTTTCACCGGCAGCGGGCTGGTTGAACTGTGCGATCAGTGCGGGCAAGTACAGCAGCGACGAAGCGAAGATCACGGGAACCACACCGGCCTGGTTGACCTTGATGGGGATGTACGTGTTGGTGCCGCCATAGGTGCGACGACCGACGACGCGCTTTGCGTACTGCACGGGGATGCGGCGCTGCGACTGTTCGACGAACACGACAGCGGCCATGATGAGGATTCCGATACCGACGACGAGCAGGAAGACATTGAAGCCTTCGCTGTTCGCGATAGCCCACAGCGAGGTGGGGAAACCGGCAGCGATCGAGGTGAAGATGAGGAGCGACATGCCGTTACCGATGCCACGCTCGGTGAGGATCTCGCCGAACCACATGATGAGGCCGGTACCTGCGGTCATGGTGATGACCATGAGCAGCACGGTGTACCACGAGTCGTTCACGATCAGCTGCGAACATTCGGCGATGCCGGTGTTCGAGCCGAACAGTGCGCCGCTGCGGGCCACAGTCACCAGGGTGGTCGACTGCAGAACACCGAGACCCAGGGTCAGGTAGCGGGTGTACTGGGTCAGTTTGGCCTGGC
>JBEEON010000088.1:0-5372 GCA_041191625.1 Actinomycetota bacterium
CCTTGCTGATTTCGCCGTTCGTGAGCGCGTCCATTGCGGCACGTTCGCGTTCGAACACGCGGGCGGGGCCTTCGAAGGTGGCGGCGTCGAAGCCTGCGGTCTTGACGACTGCGCCCTCGGGGGCGAACGATCCGTTGAGGATGGTCAGGCCACCGGTTTCGTGGATGGGGTTGTCGAGAGTGCGCAGAACCTCACCGTCGAGAGGATCGATGTCCATTTCGGCGAGATTCTCGGCCATGGTTTTGCCCGTGACCGTCATAGCGTCACCGTGGATCAGCCCGGCCTCGAGCAGCGCCTTGAGCAGGACGGGAAGACCACCGTGGCGGTCCACATCGTGCATGACGTATTTGCCGAAGGGCTTCAGGTCGCCCAGGTGAGGAACCTTCGAGCCGATGCGGTTGAAGTCATCGAGAGTCAAGGGGACCTCGGCCTCGTTGGCGATGGCGAGCAGGTGTAGCACGACGTTGGTCGAGCCACCCAACGCCATGGCGACGGCGATGGCATTCTCGAACGCTTCGCGGGTGAGGATGGTGCGCGCCGTGTGACCACGCTCGAGCATGCCCACTGCGGCTTCACCGGAACGGTGGGCGAAGTAATCACGACGACGGTCGTACGATGCGGGCGATGCGGAACCGGGAAGGCTCATGCCCAGGGCTTCGGCAACGGATGCCATCGTGTTGGCCGTGTACATTCCGCCACAGGCGCCCTCGCCGGGTGCGAACGCACATTCGATGCGCTTGGCGTCTGCCTCGCTCATCTTGCCGGCCTTGACAGCACCAACCGCCTCGAACGAGTCGATGATGGTGATGTCTTTTTCGGTGCCGTCCGACAGTTTGACCCAGCCGGGGGCAATCGAACCCGCGTACAGGAAGACACTGGCGAGGTCGAGGCGAGCGGCGGCCATGAGCATGCCGGGGATTGACTTGTCGCATCCGGCGAGAAGCACGGTGCCATCGAGGCGTTCCGCCTGGACAACGGTCTCGACGGAGTCGGCAACGACCTCACGCGAAACGAGCGAGAAATGCATGCCCTCGTGGCCCATCGAAATTCCGTCGGACACCGAGATCGTTCCGAACTGAAGCGGGTAGCCACCGCCGCGGTGCACGCCCTCTTTCGCGGCCTGCGCGAGGCGACCCAGGGACAGGTTGCAGGGGGTGATTTCGTTCCAGGAACTTGCGACACCAATCTGGGGCTTATCCCAGTCAGCGTCTCCCATTCCCACGGCACGCAGCATGCCACGCGAGGTGGTTGCTTCGATGCCGTCGGTGACGACGCGGGAACGAGGCTTGATGTCGATTTCGCTCATTTGACCAGTCTACAAAGGGATTGGGCTGTAACAGGCGAATGGGCGCCACTGCGGACGCCCATTCGGTCGAGTCGGGTCAGAGTTGACGCTGGAATGCGGCCAGGTGGTTCTCGGATGCCGATCGCAGTGATTTGAGCACCGAGACGATTTCGGGGTCGGTGACTGAGGTGAGCATTTCGGTGATATCGGCGATGTCGAGCTCTTCGATGGCGACCCCTACCTCGAATGCTGCGGTCTGTGACTCCGAACCCTGTGCAATGAGTTGGTCGTACAGTGCCTGCAGTTCGGTGTTGACGAACTCGCCAACGGTTGATGAACGCGGGTCATCGATTCCGGCGGCATCCAGCATGTCTGCGACGCGATCCTGGTGCGTAACCTCACTGGCAGAAACATTGGTGAAGACTGCGCTTCCCCACTTGTCGCCGAGGGTGACATAGACGTCGTATGCCAGTTTTTCTTCTTCGATGAGGTACTGCAATAGTTCGGTGTCGCTGGCGGATTCCGCTGCGGTATCCGTCGCGGTGTCGTCGGCGGATTCGGTGGCAACTGACGAGGCGGCCGGAGATGCCGGAATCCCGGTGGGGGCAAAAATACTGCCGATCCAGAATCCGGTTGCGACGATGCCGGCGACCAGTGTTGTGAGAAATGCGATGGGTGTGACCTGTGAGGTTTTCACGGTGTCTCCTTTGTGTGTGGTTCCAGTTGACGACGACACACATGGTTTTGTCTGTGAGAAACCTGTGAACTTTCTATGCGACTCAGGGCGCGCGCCTCGACCCTTCCGCACTGTTTGGGTAAGGTGAAACACGGAAGGAGGACACATGCGACGGTTCCTGTTAAACGGCGGCTTTCTTGCCGCACTGTTTCCCGTATTCGGGCTCCTCAAAACCACAATCGCCGGCAAACGCGACTGGCGCCTGATTTTGGCATGGGTGTCGTGGGCGTTCAGCCTCGCCGTCGTCATTGCGACGATCCTCAATCCCACCGAGGAAGAACTCGCCGAAGACCGCCGCGACTCGTTGCGCTAAAAACGGAATTCGCTAGGCAGGAAGTACCGCGGTCACAATCGCGAGAATGACCATCGCTGAACCGCCGATAGTGCGCATGATGACGACGCGCTTCGAGTCACCCGCAAACCAGTCCCGTGCCGCGCCCGCCGCGAACGCATACACGGCATCCCCCGAGATGCCAAAGAACACAAAAATTACGCCCAACTGCAGCATCTGCACGGGAATCGAACCCCAGGCGGGGTTGACGAACTGTGGGAAAATTGCGGAAAAGAACACAATCGTCTTGGGGTTTGAAATGCCGACGATGAAGGATTCGCGCATGATGTGCTGCGAGTTCAGCGCGGGTGCTTCGCTGCCGAAATCGATTCCCTCGCGACGGTGACGAATCGCCTGAACGCCGAGGTACAGCAAGAACGCGGCACCGGCCAATCGGATTCCGTGCAGCAGTACTTCGTTTTCCTGAATCAGGATGCCCACACCCACTGCGACCGTGACCGCTTGGACGAACACGCCAATTCCGTTACCGACTACTGTCAGCACAGCTCCCTTGCGTCCCAAGACAAGCGCACGGCTTATGGCGAACAACACACTGGGACCGGGGATCGCGATGATGACCAACGAGATGGCGATGAAGGCCGCAATGGTGTCCAGTGGGATCATGCACCCATTCTGTCACGCAGTGTCGAACATCGCGGTGAGTCTCACTGGCGCACCACCGCGCTGTGGCTCTAGGCTCGGCCCATGACCACAGTTGCGGGCAAACGAATTCTCATCACCGGTGCGACGGGAGTGCTGGGCAGCACAATCGCACGAATGTTGACCAACCTTGGGGCAGAAGTCGTGCACTCCGCACGGAACACCGATCGGCTCACCGCGTTAACGATTCCCGGCGAAAAATTTGGGGTCGATCTGAGCGCACCCACCGCGGGCTCGGCACTGATCGCGGCGGTCACCGCTGCTGGCCCCTTGGACGGAATCGTGTGTGCACACGGTGTCGTGGCATTCGGGCCTGTCGCGACGGCGTCCCCCGAAACCACCACCCGCGTGATCGCCATCAACCAATCGAGTGTGATCGACATTGTTGCGGCCGCGGTTCCGTCGCTAACTCAGTCCGCCGAATTGGGGTGTGAACCGTTCGTGCTCACCATTTCCGGAGTGATTTCCGAAAACCCTGTTGCGGGAATGTCTGTCTATGGTTCCAGCAAATCGGGACTGCGGGCCTTCGTCGAGGCGGCCGCTCGCGAGCTGCGCCGCAACAAGATTCGCGTGCTCGACACCCGTCCTCCGCACACCGAGACGGGTTTGGCCGGTCGCGCTATTGACGGCATTGCTCCGGCCTTTCCCGCAGGATTGGAACCCGACTCTGTCGCACAGCGCATCGTCGACGCAATTCTTAACGACGAAAAAGACGTGACGTCCGGCGCATTCGGCGGCTAACGCCCCGAGACCACACGGAAATGGTCCACAGCCGTATCGGCTGCGCCCCGCACGTATCCCCCGGGTGAACCCGCGATCGCCCGAACGAAGTCCACAATTTCGGCGGTGATGATTTCGCCCGGCAGCACGTTGGGAATTCCGGGCGGGTACGCGGCGAGCGCATCGGCGGATACTCGGCCCACAGCCTCGGTGTGGTGCACCAGTTCGGTTGCCGCAAAGAACGCATCACGAGGACGCATCGCCGCGAAACCCGGTTCCGGTAGGTTACTGGCGGTCAACGCCAACGCTTCGTCGGCGGTATCCACCGCCATCGACGCAATTGCGGCAACAATGCGACCCGCATCGGGCTCGTATCCTGGGCCAATCAGCGCAACAATGCAGGTGTTTGTCGCGATTTCTACATAGATATCGTGCTCGCACAGCAACCGGTTGCGAACCGCATGTCCGGTGAGACCCACCCCACGCACATCGATCGCCACATGCATGGGGTCGTGGCCGACGATGCCAGGGAAACGGTCATATCCGTCGCTCACCACATCGAGAAGAGTGTGCGCGCGGACGGCGTCACGTAACCGGTCGGCCGCACGAATGGAACGACCGATCGCGGATTCACCACCGCACAGTTCGGCGCGCGCGATATCCAGCGATGCCGTCAACACCGACGAGGTGCTGGTCGATGCCGTCATCCGATATGCGCGGTCGATTAAAGGCTCGAGCACGTCGGCGTAGGGGCCGAAGCCCAGGTGCACCATCGCCGACTGCGTGAGGCTGCCGCCCAGTTTGTGCGTGCTGCTCACGACGAGATCGGCTCCCTGCGTCAACGGGTTTGCCGGAAGGTCCGGGTGAAACCCAAAGTGGGCGGCCCACGCGGCATCGACGATTAGGGGAATTCCGGCCGCATGGGCGATTTCCGACAGGGCGGGGATGTCGGCGACCGCACCGAAATAGCTGGGGCTGATGACGTACGCCGCCTTGGCGTTGGGATTGTCTGCGAGCGCGTCACGAAACGCGCCGGGAGTTATTCCGTGGTTAATACCGTGAACGGTGTCGATTTCGGGCATCACGAATGCCAGGCTCAGGCCGGCGAGGACCGCGCCGTCAAACATGCTCGAGTGGGCGGACCTCTGGACAACGAAGGGTTGCTCGGGCGCCCCCAATTGCCCGACGGCGAGCGCCGCGATGCGATTGCCCTGTGAGGCACCGTTGGTGACGAACCATGTGCGGCGCGCCTCGAATGCTCGGGCCGCAGCGGCACGGGATTTTTCGAGCGGGCTGTCTGGCCCCAAATCCAGTTCGGGCGTGAGTGGCGTTACGTCGAGCTGCAGGACTCGCTCCCCCACATACTCGGCCAATCGAGGTGCAGCGCTGCGATCTGCACTGTGGCCGGGTACGGCGAGTCGGACAAGTTGGCGGTCTGCGATGCTGTTCAGGGCGTCGGCGTAATACGTGGGTTCCTGTTCACAGCTCATGCGAAAATTCTGCACGAGGCGCTACAAAGAAGGAATAGCATCTTTACTGTCTGCCTCAATACTCAGTATTGTGGTGTCGTGATTGATATTCGCCAACTTCAGGCCCTCACTGCGGTGCACGAGCACAGGTCCATAGCCGCAGCCGCACGA
>JBEEON010000089.1:0-26819 GCA_041191625.1 Actinomycetota bacterium
AGCTGACCGTTGTTGGCATTCGGGTTGTCGGCACGAGCCGAGTCACGTTCCAACACAAAGAAGTCCGCGGCGCTCATGTTGCCGCACAGACCCGAATAGTCGACACCGTTCAAGGTGTAGCCGTAATAGATGGCCTGACCGATTGCGTCCCAGTTCTGGCCCGCGAAAGTGCCGGGGTTACCGTTCTGTGGAACATAGTTGAACGGAGGAATGATGTCCTGCCACTGCTTCTGGTTTGCAGGGTACGAGAACGAAGGGTCAAAAACGGGCTTGCCCGTGTAATACGGGTTGTGGTTTACGCCACCGTGACCATTGCCGCTGTTGCCGTTACCGATGATCGACGACATGCTGACCGTGATCTTGCGATACGGGTTCGTGGTCGCGTGAGTGCGGTGACAAATGGTGACCTTCTCGTTCACGCGGTTCGGCACAGCCTGTGCGGTGCCCACGCCTGTGCCCAAAGCCAACATCGCGACAGCGATCGACAGAGCTGCGGCGCGCAGGGTGGTGCGAGGTCGGGCATTAATTCCCAGACGAATCATGGTGGTCCTTTCGAAGGTCAACATTTTCAGTTTAAAAACAAAAAGAAATTCCACAAACATTTATGAAGGACAAATTTGACTTCACCACGTTTGTGCACGAAAAAAGCCCCGCGTTAACGAGGCTTTCATTTCGCGCGCCCGGAGGGACTCGAACCCCCAACCTTCTGATCCGTAGTCAGATGCTCTATCCATTGAGCTACGGGCGCACTGTTGCCGAAGCAACTTGTCTATCTTACCCACAAACCAGCCCAGAGCAAAAACTGGGCCCATCTCGCCCGATACCCACAGGGTTGCTTCCTCCCAAATCCCGCAACACCCACCCGCACAAATAAAAAGACCCCCGAACAAGGGGGTCTTCATATTTGGCGGAGACGGTGGGATTTGAACCCACGGTACCCCGGAGGGTACTCCACCTTAGCAGGGTGGTGCACTAGGCCGAACTATGCGACGTCTCCTAGTAACCCCTCAATGATACAGACGAAATCGGCGGCCGGGAAACTAGTGTGTGGCGGCGGGCTGTCGCAGCAGTTCCATCATCGCGGGGTTTGCCCGCACCTCGCCGTCGGCGTGGAATACGAGCACGGCGACCCCGGCGGTGCGCGTAGCCAGCTCGAGGGTGTCGCTCCCCCCGCTGACGATGGCGGTCGCCCACACGTCGCTGGTCACAATGTCGGCGGCGACGACGGTGGCTTGGATGATGTCGCCGGTCGGATCCGAGGCGCGCCAAATGTGTTGGCCGCGTTCACTGAAACCGCTGGTGGCGATAGCGGACCATTCGCCACCCAGTCGCACCACGGCTGCAGGGTTGCCGCTGCCGTCAGGTTTCGCGATACCCGTCACCCACGTTTCGGGTTCGCCGGCTACGGTCATGTCGCCGCCGGCGTTGATGGAGTATTCGGTGAAACCGTGGGCGCGCAGCACCGAGTGGGCCGCGGCGATGGCATCGGCCTTGACGATTCCCGACAGGTCGATGACGCCATCTGGACGGTGCGGGGTGAAGGCACCATGGGTGATTTGGCGCCAGTCGATGGCTCGGGCGTAGGTGTCGCGGATGTCGTCGGACAGTTCTGCGAGCGTGACTTCATGGCGCGCGAGTCGCGAGAGGGGTGATTCGCCGCGGTACAGCGAATAGTCGCGGTCGTACAGGTCGAAAACTTTTTCGATTCCGTCGAGCGCCGCAGTGGTGCGAACCCGATCCGTGTTGTCGGGCGTTTCTGTGATGCGGATGGACACTGTAGTGCCCATCGTGTCAAAGATGTGGACGGTCATCCCGTGTACCCGGCGGCATCCAGCGCGGATTGCAGTGACTGCTTATAGGACTGCGAGGTGTAGGTGGCGCGCGAAATGTTGGTGATGTCGGCGGACTGAATTTCGAGGACTTCGGCGAGCAGGACGGGAATCGCCTGTTCGTTGATTTCGACGCTCTTGCGGTCGTTCGAGGGGAACTGCAGGGTTTGCACGTCGGTGATCGCACCACCGGTGATGACCACCTGCACCTGCATGGGGCCGAACCGGGTCTGCACGGTGTCACCCACAAAGGTGCCGTCGGAACCCGCGGTGGTTGTGGTGGTGTCGGTGTTGGTCGAGGTGTCGGTCGTGGTCGTTTCGGTGGTCGACGTATCCGTTGTGGTGGTGTCGGTTGTCGAACTGTCTGTGGTCGTGGTCGCCGTCTGGTCGCTCGACGCGGTGGTCGTCGTGTCCACGTTTTCGGCGGCAAGTCCGGCCTGGCCGATGTTCCACCCGATCGCGATCAAGCTCGCGGTCGCGGCACCGGTGATGAAAGCTGAAGGTGTACGCATGTTGGCTCCTTACCAGGCGAATTCTTCCCAGTGCACGGCGTGCGCGGGGACGTTGTGTGCTGCCAGATCGGCGCGGACGTTGGCCATCCACTCACTGGGGCCGCAAATGTAGTAGTCGCATTCGCGGGGTTTGTGCACATAGTGGGTGATGTTTTCGCCGTTCGCCCATTCTTCGGTGGGCAACCACGAGGCGGTGTTGGCGCGGCCTCCACTGAGGGTGACGAGTTTGGCTCCGCGGCTGCGGCACAGTTCGGTGATTTCGTTCACCAGGTAGGGTTCCGCGTCGCTGGCCCGCAGGATGACGGTGACATCGCCGCGATGTGCGGGCAGGTCCTCGAGCAGTGCGCGGATCGGGGCGGCGCCGATTCCGGCGGCCATGAGCACGACCTTGGGCGATGTGCGCACAGTGTCGGTGAATACTCCGTAGGGGCCCTCGGCCCACACGCGGGTGCCGACGCGAATTCGTTGCAGCGCTGTGGTGTTGTCACCCAAGGCGCGCACGGTCAGTCGGATGTACCGACCGTTGGGTGCAGCCGAGACCGAGAACGGGTGCGCTTCCCACATCATTCGCGGGGTGATGAAACGCCACTGGCCAAACGATCCGGAGGGGAAAATCCAGCGGTCGAGGTCGCGGCCGGTGATGTAGACCGACACGACTCCGGGGGCAATGGTGTCGACCCGTGCGACGACGAGTCGGTGCCGAAGGTTGTGCACGACCGGCACAATCACGCGGAAGATGAGGACGCTGAGGACGGTGACGATGAACAGCGAAGCCCAGTAGATTCGTGCCGCTGTGCCTTCGGCAAACATGCCGCCCCATTCGAACTGGTGCGGGATCGACAGCAACAGGACGGCATAGGTTGCGAGGTGAATTGCGTGCCAGACGGCGTAGGGCAGCACGCGTCGGGCGGCAACGATGCTGCTGACCACGACGATGATCATGCCCGCGAATGCGAGGAAGGCTTTGAGCATGTCGCCGTCGGCGTTCCAATAGTTCACGACCTGTTGGATGACCGGGGTTTCGGTGGTCAGTGCGGTGCCGACGACGAGCCCGGCGAAGTGCGCGGTGATCAGGTAGAGGACGGGTTTGCCGAGTTGGTTGTGGAGTGTGAGCGCACGGTCGTGGCCGACAATTTTTTCGATGAGCGGCACTCGTGCGGCGAGGATGAACATGATCAGCAGCAGGTTGGTTCCCACGAGCCCGGCGAGGATTCCGGTGCCGATGATGGTCTCGGGCACGGTGCCGAAGTATCAGGCACCTCCGTCGGCAAAGAAGAGTGCGACGGCAATTGCGCTGCTGATCGGCACCAGTGCTTCGACGATGTCTTTGCGCGTGTAACGGCGGGTGCGGCGGGTGCGAAGCGTCGCGGCGCTGGGAATCTGCCGCGGGCGGGTTGTCGGTGTTGCGATGTTCACGTGTGTAGTCCAGCGGTTCGGTCTGTGCGCTTGCTGTACGGAACCTATGAGCCGACTATGGATACCGGCTAGTTGGCAACCGAACAGGTGAACTGGTCAGCGGTCTGACCCAACACACCCTGCAGTTCCTCGCTGCTGGCAGAATCCGTGCCCGAATCGGTGGCATCCGGATCCGGGGTCTCGGTCGAACCCGAATCGGTGGTGTCATCCACCTGAGTTGACCCCACCCCCGTGGCGTCGCCCGCCAACGTAAAACGCTCGTCGTTACGAATCTTGTCAAACAGCGCAGTAGCCAACGACTCGATCGGGGCAACCTTGCCGGCATACACTCCGCCGACACCCGTCGTGCCCGGATACTGCACAAACACGATGTTCTCGCGCGGGATTTCCTTCAAGACCAGCGCCATCGCCACCATTACATCGAGGCCGGCGAGGCTGTTCGACAACGACATCGACGTCGCCGCGACCTGAGCGATCGAGTACAGCTTCGTGATATCCGACAGCACGCCCTCGTCCTGCACCTTGCGCACCAGCGACGACATGTACTGCTGCTGCGACGAAATACGACCCAAGTCGCTGCCGTCGCCCACACCGTGACGCGAACGAAGGAACGCCAAGGCGTCATAGCCTTCGATGGTGTAATTGCCCGCCTCGGGGAAATACAGTCCCGTGTACTTGTCATCAATCGGGCCATCGACACACACGTCGACACCACCAATCGCAGTCGACAACTGAGCCACACCCTTGAACGTCACAAGACCCGCATACGGGATGTCGAGCCCGGTGAGGTTCTCGACCGTCAACACAGCACACGCCAAACCGCCATAGCTGAGCGCCACATTGATGGGTTGCGCCGACATGGCCGCATAATTACCGGAACCGTCCTCCATGGGGCACGACGGAATCGGCACAACCATGTCACGGGGAATCGACACAACCACGGCGCTCTGGTGATCTTCGGCGACGTGCACCAGAAGGTTCACATCGTTCAGTTCACTCGAAAACGACCCAAAGCTGCCGTCCTGGCCCTGACGGGTGTCACTTCCCACAATGAGGATGTTGAACCCGCCGTCATACGAACCAATCGACGACAAATTCAGCTGGGTTTCGCCCTCGCCCACCAGCGAAACCTTGTCGATGCTGGAATTCAGCTTCCAAAACACCAAGCCACCGACGGCGACACCGGAAACCAACAGAGTGACCATAGCCAAACCAATGATCCGAACAATGAGGGACCACGGGTGGCGTTCGCGTTGCGCACCGTGACGTGCGACGGGCGTGCCCTTGTCAGCCATGATCCCCCCTTCCGCGGAGGGCGCGGGATTCGAACCCGCGAGACATTTCTGCCCACTAGTTTTCAAGACTAGCTCCATCGGCCGCTCGGACAGCCCTCCGCGGACAATTCTACCCGAGGAAAGCTATGCGTTCACTGAGAGGGTGGCGAGGACCGCCGGAAGACCCCCATCGGCCTCGGCATGAGTGACCTCGCTGGCCACGATTCGCACCTCGTCCGGCGCCTGGCCCATGGCGACACCGCGACCAAATTCTGCCGCCCACTCCAACATCTGGATGTCGTTGCGGCCATCGCCCACCGCCATCACGCGGGAACGGTGAATGCCATGCGACACCCGAACCTTTTCAAGGGCCGTCGCCTTGTTCACACCAAAAGGACCGATCTCGAGCCACGAGGTGTAGCCGATCGAATACGAAACCTGGTGCAACCCCAACGTGGCAATCGACTCCTGGAACTCGTGTTCCTTGTCCGTCGGCGAAATGACGACCACCCGGGTGGCCTCCTCGGTCATCAACGCATCCAACGAATGCACTTCCTGCGTGAACACGTCAAGACCCGCCTCGGGGAACCACCCCAAATACTTCAACAGACCCGACGCGTCCTCGACCGCATAGTGCGCGGTCGGCAGCTTTTCGTGAATGGTCTGCAACACACGATTCGGGTTAAAAGTTTCGATATCGCCGCGGCGGTAACCGGACTCCTCGGATTCGTCACGGTGCAAAATAATCGCGCCATTCGCACACACAACAAACTCGGGAGACAGATTCAGTTGCGCCAACACCGGCAATGTTGCCGGCACACTGCGGCCCGTCGCGATAGTCACCTCGTGGCCCTCGTCGACCAGCCGTGACACCTCGCGGATCGTCCACGGGTTCAAATCACCGCGATAATCCGACAGCAGCGTGCCATCAATATCGAGGGCTACGAACCAGCGGTCATCCACGGCGGCAGTCATCAGACGGGCATCGCGACGGCAAGGCCGCCCAAGTAGGGACGCAACACCTCGGGGATCACGACACTGCCGTCCGCCTGCTGGTGGGTTTCCAAAATCGCGACCAACCACCGAGTCGTCGCCAATGTGCCATTCAGCGTGGCCACCGTCTCGGTCGAACCACCGTCGGGGCGGTGACGAATGTTCAAACGGCGGGCCTGGAAGGTGGTGCAGTTGGACGTCGACGTCAATTCACGGTACGCGCCCTGGGTGGGAACCCACGCCTCGATGTCGTATTTGCGGGCAGCGGACGAACCCAGATCGCCTGCGGCGACATCAATCACGCGATACGCCAGACCCAGCGACTGCAGCATGTCCTCCTGGAACCCCAACAGCTTTGCGTGCTCGGCCTCGGCATCGGCGGCCGGGCAGTACGAAAACATTTCCAGCTTGTTGAACTGGTGCACACGCAGGATTCCGCGGGTGTCCTTGCCATACGAACCGGCTTCGCGACGGTAGCAAGTGGACCAGCCGGCGTAACGCTTCGGGCCCTTCGACAGGTCAATGATTTCGTCCGAATGGTAGCCGGCGAGGGCGACCTCGCTGGTGCCGGTGAGGAACAGTTCATCCTCGGGGAGGTAATAAATTTCGTCCGAATGGGCGCCCAAGAATCCGGTGCCGTTCATCACCTCGGGGCGCACCAGCGTGGGGGTGATCAGCGGGGTGAACCCAGCGGCCAAGGCGCGGTCCAACGCCAGCGACATCAGCGCCAGCTCGAGCCTCGCGCCAATTCCGGCGAGGAAGTAGAAACGCGAGCCCGACACCTTCACGCCGCGCGGCATGTCGATGGCACCGAGAAGTTCCCCGATTTCGAGGTGATCGCGCGCCTCGAAATCGAAAGTCGGCTTCACACCGACCTCTTTCACGGTGACGAAATCTGCTTCGCCACCGGCGGGGACACCGTCGATGATGATGTTGCCGATGCGAGACAGGGCTGCCGTCGATGCGGCCTCGGCGTCCGAGGCAACCGACTGCGCTTCCTTGACCTTCGCCGACAGTTCCTGAGCGGCGGCGACAAGGGCGGCTTTTTCGTCCTTGGGTGCTGCGGCCACCAGTTTGCCGTGAGCGTTCTGTGCGGCACGCAGTTCCTCGAACGCGGCAATAGTGTCGCGACGGTTCTGTTCCGCCTCAATCGCAGCATCGACCAACGCCACGTCGTCGCCGCGGGCGATCAACGAGTTGCGAATCAGGTCGGGGTTTTCGCGCAGAATCTGGATGTCAATCATGTCTAGCCGTTCACTGTTCCATCGATCAAAGACGCCAACCACTCGCGGGTGTCCGCGAAGGCAGCATCGGAATATTGGGGTGCGACCGAGGGACGGTGACCGTCGGCGCGAGGGTACGAACCCAAAAATTGCACGTTCGGGCTGTAACGCTTCAAACCCATCAGCGCGTCCGCCACACGTTCGTCGGCGATGTGACCGTCCGCGTCGATGACGAAACGGTAGCGACCGAGTTCGTCACCGATGGGACGAGACTCCAGAAGGCTCATGTTGACGCCGCGGGTGGCGAACTGTTCGAGCATTTCTAACAGCGCACCCGGACGGTCGTCGGGCAATTCCACAATCACACTTGTCTTGTCGGCCCCCGTGCGTTCCGGCACGGCCTGGATGCGACCGACCAACACGAATCGGGTCACCGCGTTCGGGTTGTCGCCGACGCCCGATGCCAGAGTGGCCACATCGAGGTGTTCACCAATCCCGCGGGGAGCAATCGCCACCTGAGCGTTGGCGCCATTCAACAAACCGTGGGCCGCGGCGACATTGCTGGTGGCGGGCAGGTGGGCGTGCGACGGAAGGTTTGCCTCTAACCACGCACGGCACTGGGCATAGGCCACGGGATGCGCGGACACCACGGTGACATCGGAAAGCTGCGTGCCGGGAAGCGCGACCACATCAAAGCTGACGGGCACCAAGTATTCACCCAAAATCTGCAGTCCCGGGGTCGTCGCCAGCGCGTCCTGTGCGGCACTGACACCACCCTCGACCGAATTCTCGACCGCGATCATCGCCGCGCGAGCGGCACCCGAGCTGACATGAGCGAGCGCCTCGCCCACATTGTTGACACTCAACCATTCCTGGCCGGCCGCCTCGGGGACCTGGGTCAGCGCAGACCACGTAAAGGTACCGACCGGACCGAGGTAACTATATGCCTGACTCATGGCGTCCTTTCGTGTTGCGCGTACCCGTCAAGCCTACCCGCGCGCGGGGCGGGGGCGTCGAGGCGTGGCAGCGGTGATGCTAGTTCGCGTAGTCGGGCGCTGCCGGCAGGTTGAAGAACTTTTCCAACGTGATGTCGGGGGTTTTGTGCAGTTCCTTCGCCAACGCCAAACCCACGAAACGGTAATGCCACGGTTCGAACATGTAACCGGTCGTCGATTTCTTGTTCCGCGGGTACCGCAGGTGGAAACCGTATTTCCACGCGTTCGTGTTCAGCCATTCGCCTTCGGGGGTGTGGGCGAAGCACTGGGCAATCGTGCAACCGTTCACGCCGGCGATGTCGATGGACCAGCCCGTCTGGTGTTCGCTGTGTCCGGGTTTCGCGCTCTGCAGGTTTGCTTGCGCGACACCCAGTCGGTCTACCCAGCTGTTGTACACCGACACCTGGACGCCATACGACCGGTAACCGCTCTGGGCGACCAGTGTGATTCCGTCGGCTTTCGCTGCGGCAACCATCTTCTTATATTGCGAGGCGGCGGCGCTGCGCAGCTGCTGGGTGCCGTTGGTTCCCCACGGTTTCACGACGGTGACCAGATCGGTGGGCGCAAACTTCAGCGGGTTCAGTCGACGCAGCTTGTTGGCGACGACCCACAACGAGCTGGCAGTGTCGATGGATCGAGCCGTTTTATCAAAGGCGCGCACCGTGGATGTCGGCGCGATCTGAGTGGGCGCGGGAATTTCGGCGGCGTCGGAACCCGAGGTCGGCACGCACCCCGCGAGGACGAGTGCGGTGAGGATCGAGGTCGCCAAAAGCTTACGCATCCCCCAAATCTAGCGGGCGTAGGATGGCAGTTATGGCATCTTCTGGCGAATCTGTAATGACTAAACGCGAAATCCTGTTTGTGATGTTGGGGTTGATGTCGGGAATGTTCCTGTCCGCCTTGGATCAGACCGTGGTGGGTACGTCGATGCGCACCATCGCCGACGACCTCGACGGTTTGGCGTTGCAGGCCTGGGTCACCACTGCGTACCTGATTGTGTCGACCGTGGTCACCCCCATCGCCGGCAAGCTCAGCGACATCTATGGCCGTCGCCCTATCTACATCATTTCGATCGTCATCTTCCTCGTCGGTTCGCTGCTGTCGGGCCTCGCCAATTCGATGTACGAATTGGCCGCGTATCGCGCACTTCAGGGCCTCGGTGGTGGTGGTCTGATGTCGCTGGCGTTCACAATCGTCGGTGACATGCTGCCCCCGCGCGAGCGCGTGAAATACCAGGGCTTCTTTATCGCCGTCTTTGGCACCTCGAGCTTCATCGGCCCGCTGATCGGCGGTTTCTTTGCGGGCATGGACACCCTGCTGGGTGTCGAGGGTTGGCGTTGGGTGTTCCTCGTGAACGTGCCCGTCGGAATTGTTGCGCTGTACATGGTGTGGCGCTTCCTGCACGTCCCGCAAATCAAACACAAGGCGCGCATCGACTATTGGGGTGTGCTCACCGTCATCGTCGCCGTCGTCCCCCTGCTGTTGGTCGCCGAACAGGGTCGCACCTGGGGTTGGGGTTCCGTCGAAGCACTGCTGTGTTACGGGATTGGTGCCGCCGGTATCGTCGGGTTCATCCTCGCCGAACGCGCCATGGGCCAGGACGCGATTATTCCGTTGGGCTTGTTCAAGACGGGCACGTTCAGCCAGTTGACCGTGTTGGGTATCCTCGTCGGTTTCGCCATGTTTGGCGCGATGATGACCATCCCGCTGTTCCTGCAGTTGGTGTTGGGTTCGACCCCCACCGAGAGTGGTTTCCAGACGATTCCGATGGTGCTCGGCATGATGACGGCGACCGCGATTGGCGGCCAGTTCATTTCGCGCACCGGACGCTATAAGCCGCTGATTGTGGTCGGCACCGGTCTGTTGGTTGTCGCCTTTGGGTGGCTGTCGCAGATCAACAAGGACAGCGATGTCGGTTTCCTCATGACCGGAATGGTCATCGTGGGTCTGGGGCTGGGCATGCTCATGCAGACTCTGACCATTGCCGCCCAGAATGCGGTCGAGGCGCGCAACCTCGGTGTGGCGACCAGCTCGACCACGTTCTTCCGCCAGATCGGTGGCACCTTGGGTACGGCCGTGCTGTTCTCGGTGTTGTTCAGCAAGATTCCCGAGGCGCTGGCCTCGATCTTTGGGCGAAGCGATGTCCGCGAGTCGTTGATGACGGCGATGAGCGACCCGGCGGTGGCCGGCGCACCGCAGAACGCGGGAATCGTCGAGCTGTTGTCGGCGGGCGCCTCGAATCCGGACGCCATCTCGGGTTCACTCGAAGGTGACACCTCGTTCCTCACCGGAGCCGACGATGTGTTCACGGCACCGTTCCTCGAAGCTTTCGCCGTTTCGGCCCAGAGCGTGTACACGGTGTCGCTGATTGTCGCTGTCGTGGCGTTCGTGATGTCGTGGTTCATCAAGGCGCAGCCGCTGCGCGAGAAGAGCGCGATGGACGAAACTCACGCCGACGCTGCGGCCGCCGCGGGACACTAGACCATGGCCGATATCCGGATTGAGGCGGAACCCGAACGACTCACTGCGTTCGTCGGTGACCTGCGAGTCGGGTGGATGGATTTCGAGGTCGACGGTTCCACCGCGCGGCTGTATCACACGGAGGTTCCGGCGGCACAGCGCGGCACGGGAACCGGAACCCGGTTGGTGCTCGCATGCCTCGCGTGGTTCCGGGACAACACCGAGTATCGGATTGTGCCGTTGTGCCCGTTCATTCCCGCAGTGATGCGCCGGTTCCCCGAATTCAACGACCTGCTGAAGCGCTAAGTCAGCTCGGGAGGTGCCCGGCGGCACCGACACCAGTGGGCGCGGGGGTTAGGGAACCCGGTTCAACCATTCGGTGCTGGTGAACTTTGTCGCAGCCAGCTCTTCGGCCTTCGCCATCTCGTCGTCCGTGATCGAGCCCTGCTTCAGGCCGTACCGCGAACGGAATGACTCGATCATCGCGTCCACAATCGCCTCACGGCTCAACCCGGTCTGCGCCTTCAACGGGTCGACACGCTTGTTTGCGCTGGCCACGCCCTTGTCGGACAACTTTTCGCGGCCGATACGCAGCACGTTGGCCATCGCATCGCCATCCATGTCGTACGCCATCGTCACGTGATGCAGGACGGCACCAGAGCCCAGACGCTTTTGCGCGGCACCACCGATTTTGCCCTTGTCGCTGGCGATATCGTTCAACGGCTTGTACTCGGCGGCGATACCCAGCTCGCGCAGCGTCTGAATCAACCAGTCGTCGAGGAACGCATACGAGTCGGCAAACGACATGCCCTGCACCAGTTCGGCGGGGGCATACAGCGAGTGGGTAATTCCGCTGCCCATTTCGATAAACATGGCGCCACCACCGGAAATTCGGCGATACACGGGCACCTTGCGGGCGATCGCGTTGGGCATATCCACCTCGTTGGCGAGGCTCTGGAAACTGCCGAGGATGATCGCCGGTTCGGCCCAATCCCAGATCCGCAGCGTGGGACCGCGGCGGCCCGCACCGAGTTCCTCGGTGAGCACCTGATCCAGCGCGAGGTGCATTGCCGGGCTCAATGGCGGTGCGGTCACCAGCTCCCACTCGAATTCCTCAAACGAGCGGGCATGCGACACGGCACGACGCACGGCGGTGCCGATGGCTTCGGGGCTGAACCCCAACATGACGACGTCATCGCCGATCGCGGCACGCACAGCGGTCGCAATTTCCTGGGCCGACGAGTTGTGCGGCAAACCGTTCAGAGCACCCTCGATGTCGGCGAGCGCCTCGTCGGGTTCGAGGAAAAAGTCCCCCGAGATGTGTGCGTTACGGAAATGGCCGGCCTCGCTGTCGAGTTCAACCACGACCAGCTTTCCGCCGGGGACCTTATATTCGCCGCGCATCAGCGTGCTTCCTTCAGAACATGGGTGTCGATCCATCGCACGACATCGGCATAAACCTCGTCGCGGTTCGTCTCGTTGTATACCTCGTGGCGCGCGCCGTCGTACATGGTCAGTTGTGCGTTCGAATACCCCGCGGCAATGTAGCGGCGCAACAGCTCCACCAACGACTTTTCGGAACACACCGAATCGTCGGTGCCCGAAATCAGCAGCAGGGGGATATCGGCGTGAGGGGGTTTGGGGGTGCCATACAGTCGCAGACCGTCGGCGAGCCCAAAGAGCTTCAGCACGTCGGCTTTGAAGGTCAGCGGGTCGGCGAGGAAGGCTGCGGCGACATCGGGGTCGCGTGACAGCCACTCCGAACCCGTGGAACCCAGGTGGCGGTGTTGTGCGTTGAGGTCGCCCGGGTTCATCGACCATGGCAGTCGCAGGGCCGAGCCCGAGAACACGGCGGCATCGACATCGAGAGTGCCGGCATCGAGTGCGATCTGCCCCATCAGTGAACCCCAGGAGTGGCCCAAGAAAATCAGCGGAAGACCGGGGTTTTCCGCACGGATCATGCCCGTGAACTGGCCGATTGCGGCGATCGTGGCCCGCAGCCCGCCGGGGCCGAGTCGACCCAGTTTCGACAGGTCCCCACCCCACTGTTCACGACCGGTTTCGCCGTGGCCGCGGTGATCGTCGGCGTACACCGTGAAACCCTGGGTGGCGAGGGTTCGCGCCAAGTGGTCATAGCGTGCCGAGTGGTCGCCCAGTCCGTGCGAAATTTGGATGATCGCCGAGGGGGATACGGCGTGCCACACGGTGGTGTGAATGGTCACCCCTTCGGCATCGGCAAAGGTGCGGTGCTCGGTGTGAACGTCTCTGTTTTGCATGGGGCCTCCGTAAACAGTGTAGGTACACGGTGCCGCATTCGGAATGTTCGGGTGCAAATAATCGCGCGTAGGATGAGGATGTGCCGTCACGTTCTGGAACCGCCCCGGCCGCCCCCGCCGGACGGCCATCAATGTTTCGTGCGATGCGCGAACCCAACTTTCGCAAATGGCTGATCGGCGCTCTCGTCACCAGCATCGGATCGTGGGCACACCGCACCGCCCAAGACTGGGTCGTTCTGACCGAACTCACCGACCACGACGCGGTCGCAGTGGGCATCAGCCTGTCACTGCAATTCGGACCCATCTTTATCCTCGGGCCCTTCGTGGGAACCCTGGTGGACCGTTTCAACGGTCGAAAAATTTTGATCTTCACCACCGCTGCCGAAGGCGTGCTGGCTCTGATCCTCGGTTTAACGGTGCTCACCGGGGTGGCATCACTGCCGCTGCTGTATTCCCTGGCATTGGGATTGGGTATCGTCCAATCTCTCGAGGCACCCGCCCGCCAGACATTCGTCGGCGAACTCGTCGGCACCAAACTCTTGCCGAACGCCGTCGCCCTGAATTCGACAATGTTTAATTCATCGAGGCTGATCGGCCCCGCAATCGCGGGAGTCCTGATCACCACCGCGGGCACAGGGTGGGTGCTCACCCTGGCGAGCGCCGGATATTTCGGTGGAATCATCGCCATGCTGTCGATGCGCCAAAGCCTGTTCCACCCCATGAAAAAGATCACCACCACCAAGGGCGGTTTCGCCGCGGGTCTGCGATACATCGGCACACGCGGCGACCTCAAGGTGTTGCTCGTGATGGTGTTCATCGTCGGCGCTCTGGTCTTTAACTACTCGATATTTGGGTCGACCATGGCGGTCATCGAATTTGGTCTGGGCGCGCACGACTACGGTTTCATCACGTCGGCGCTGGCCTTGGGTTCCATCGTTGGGTCGCTGCTGGTGGCCCGTTCGGCCCGCCCGCGACTGACGGTCATCATTCTCGGTGCGACGGGTGTCGGTGTCGCCGCGGTGCTCAGCGCCATCGCGCCCACGGTGACGGCCTTCATGTTCGTCTACCCGCTGCTGGGGCTGGCCTCGATCACGATGGTCGCCACTACCAACGCATACCTGCAGACGACAACCGAACCGGAATACCGTGGCCGCGTCATGGCGATGTACACGACCGTATTGATCGGTGGCACACCGTTCGGTTCCCCGCTGGTGGGCTGGTTGGCCAACGAGTTTGGGCCGCGCTGGGCCGTCAGTGCGGCAGCCGTGGGCGGATTTGCCGCGGCACTAATCGCCTATATCTGGATTCGCCGCACCCACCACCTGAAGCTGACCCCCGCAATTCGCAGCAGCTTCAGCCGGGAACGTGACGAGTTTGATCCCGAATCATCCGAGACTCAGATGATCACGCTGACCGAGCGCGGACCCCAATAACCGTCAGAGGCGCGAGCGCCGCGAACACGGAATCCACAACCATCACCGCGAGCGGTTAATCCAACAGATCACTGGCGACCGTGCGACGCACGCTTTCGGGATCCGAGGGGTGATAAATCCCGGCAAGAACGTCGCGGTGCAGCCTCGAAATTTCGGAGCCGTTGCGATACCCGTTGCCACCCGTCACCCGCAGTGCGATATCGACAACCGTTCGGGCCGCCTCCACCGCGCGGTGCTTCAGACCCGCGAACTGGCGGAAACTATGGCCCCCGATCTGGCCGCGACCGGCCTCGAGATCCAGTTCCGTGGCCATCGACGTGATCTGGGGAAGCAACCCATCAATGATCAGTGCGGCCTCGGCCAGCTGGCGCCGGATGTCGGGGTCCGCCGAATACGGTGCACCGTCGGCGAGCCGCGACGTGCGAGCGCGCGCGGCCTCGACCCCGAGCTCCAGAGCGCGTTCCGCGATTCCCAGATACACCGACGCAACGAGCGTCGAAAAGACACCAAAAATTGCGTACCGCACGGGGTCGGCCTCGTGGCGGGGGACACGAGCGAGCACACGATGCTGTTCGATACGAGCCGAGTCGAGGTGCGTGGTCCAGCTTTGGGTGGCACGCATGCCCAGGGTGTCCCAATCCGGGTCCTGGGTGACTCCCTCGGGGTTCAACGGCGCAGCCGAGTCATCACGGTCGCGAGCAAGGAAACCGAACACCAGGTCGTCGCCGTCGAGGCCAAAAGTGCCCAACCGGGTCCACGCCGGAGACATGCTGGTGAAAATCTTGGTGCCCGTCAGCGTCACGGATCCGTCAGCGTGCGTCACCGCGGTGGTGATCGAATCGCCCAAGACGGAGTCGTTGCCCGCCTCGGAAATGCCGAACGCAAAAACCTCGCCCACCCGCGCCTCGTCGAGAATCGACCCCGCGGGAATCCCCGCACCCAGCAACTGACGTGCGACACCCACCCAGGTGTGGTGCATGCCGATCGCCAATGCCGTGGCCGGCGCGTGCTGCGCCAGACGGCGTTGATCGTGAACGGCAGCGAGCAGCGAATCGTGCCCGCGCAGGTAACCCGCATCGGTCAGCACGCGAAGGTCCTCGTGACAGAACTCGTTACGGCGATCGGTTTCGGCGGCCCGATCACGAATACCCCGCAGAATTTCAGGGCTCAGTACAGAAATAGTCACACCGATAGCGTAACCACCGCACGGCCACAACCCCCCATCACCCGGTCGTAAGCATTATCTTTGCGTGAACTCTAGGCAATACGGCCGAAAAAGCCTACGATTACAGGGTGGACGCAACCGATCACAAAATAATTGACCAACTCCGCGACAACGCCAGAGCCGGCTACGCGGACATTGGCGATCTCGTAGGACTATCGGCATCCGCCGTAAAGCGCCGAGTCGACCGCATGGTCGCCGACGGCACCATCCGCGGATTCACCGTACAAGTCGACCCCGCCGTCGACGGAGTCGGCGTCGAAGCCTACGTCGAACTGTACTGTCGCGGCACCGTCGCACCCGAAGACCTGCGCAAAATGCTCACCACCATTCCCGAAGTCGTCTATGCGGGGACCGTGTCTGGCAACGCCGACACCATCGTGCACATGCGAGCCCGCGACATCGCCTCGCTCGAACACGCACTCGAAAAAGTACGCAACGCCCCCAACGTCGACCACACCCGGTCCTCCATCATGCTGTCCCGACTGGTGAACCGCCGACTCGACTAGACAACCCCCATGTTGTGACATGGAAACGATTACCCCGAGCGTTTGCCAGAATAGTTGCATGCGCATTGGAGTACTCACATCGGGTGGCGACGCCCCCGGACTCAACGCCGTCATCCGCGGTGCCGTCCTCGTCGGAACCACACAGTACGACATGGAATTTGTCGGAATCCGTGACGGCTGGCGTGGACTCGTCGACGCAGACTTCAAACCCCTCACCCGCCACGACGTCAAAGGCATCGCCAAGCTCGGCGGCACCATCCTCGGATCGTCACGCACCAACCCCTTCGAAGGCAAAGGTGGCGTCGACCGCATCAACAGCGTCATGCACGAAGCCGGGCTCGACGCACTGCTCGTAATCGGTGGCGAAGGAACCCTCGCCGCAGCACAGCGACTGTCCGACGCCGGAATCAAAATCATCGGTGTCCCCAAGACCGTCGACAACGACCTCAGCGCAACCGACTACACCTTCGGTTTCGACACCGCCGTAAACATCGCCACCGAAGCAATGGACCGCCTGCGCACCACCGGTGACTCACACCACCGCTGCATGGTCGCCGAAGTCATGGGTCGCCACGTGGGCTGGATCGCACTGCACTCGGGAATGGCCGCCGGCGCACACGCCGTGCTGATCCCCGAACGCAAAACCTCGCTGGAAGAAATCGTCGCCTGGGTCAAGGCCGCAGCCGACCGTGGCCGCGCACCGCTCGTGTGCGTCGCCGAAGGCTTCATGCTCGACACCATGACCGACATCCACTCGGAACGAGGACTCGACGCATTCGGTCGCCCGCGCCTCGGTGGAATCGGCGAACAGCTCGCACCCCTCATCGAGGAAGCGACCGGCATCGAAACCCGCGCCACCACCCTCGGACACATCCAGCGCGGAGGCACCCCGTCGGCATTCGACCGTGTGCTCGCCACCCGCTTCGGCATGAACGCCGCACGCGTGCTGCACGAACAGCAGTGGGGTCACATGGTGGCACTGCGCGGCACCGAAGTCATCACCGCACCCTTCAGCGACGCACTGGGTCAGCTGAAGACCGTCCCCGCAGAACGCTGGGAAGAAGCATCGCTGCTGTTCGGCTAAACCGAACCCGCACAAACTTCTACGAAATCAGGACATCCACGAGGGCGTCGACCAACGCCTCGGACGAACGCTCGGCGGCAACCGCGTGCACGTTCAAACCAATTTCGCGGGCATCGAACGCGGTGCGCGGACCGATGCACACGACCGAAAGGTTTTCGGGCAACGGGTGCAGCTGCTCGGACACCTGGCGTGCGACGCTACCCGAGCTGATCAGAATCGACCCGATACGCCCCTCGCGCACATCGGACACGACGGCTTCCGACAGTTGCACGCCGACCGTGCGATACGCCGACACGAACGTGGCATCCACACCGATCTCGTTCAACCCGGCAACCAGCGTGGAATCCGACACATCGGATTGAGGGACCAAGGCGCGTCCCGAGATCAGCCCGACGGGGGCCTCTTTCACCAAACCGCGCGCCGAATTGTCCTGAACGGGAACATAGGCGACAGGGAAACCCGCAAAATCGAGAGCCTGTGCGGTCGTTTCACCAATCGCCGCAATCCGGGTGGACTCGGGAACACGCACACCCATGCTGACCAACACATCCACCGTGGTGGCGCTCGAAATGATCAGCCAGTCAAACGCCCCACTCTCAAGGTCACCCAGTTCACGTTCCAACGAATCGGGGTTCTCGCACGACGCAAAATTGATCAGCGGAGCAATCACCGGGGTAGCACCCAACACGCGCAAACGCGAGGCGACATCCTCGCCCCAACGACCACCGCGAGGAACGAGCACAGTCTGCCCCGCCAACAGTTTGACGACGGGAATGCTCGAGGTTGATGCGGGTACTACTTCACGAATCACGGTCAGTCGTCTCCAAAGAGGGCCCAGGCCACCGCACTGACCGCCGCAACCGCGACCACACCAGCACCAATCCACCAGGGGGTGGGGTTCTGCTGGTACGACGCGGTCATGCGCTCGGCCACACGCTGTGACTGCTTCTTGATGTTGAGCGCATCGTCGAGCTCTTCGAGGGTGACGGCCAAGCCCTGGCGGCGAATCGCGATCTCGGCGGCGACCTGCTTACGCTCGCTCATCGGAATCCCTCCCCAGGTTCTTGAAATCTTCGGCAATGGTGTCGACCGACTCGAACGGGGTGAACCCCTTCTTGATCGACGCAATACCCGCAGCAAACAACACGAGCGCGACCACCAGGATCACACCGGCGACAACCAACGCGGCAGCCCACGGAGCCATCAACACCGACAGCCCCAGGATGAGCGCGACAACCAACATGGTCACAAACAGGCTCACCAGAACAGCGCCCAACGACACCAGTCCGAGGCCCACACCGGCATGACGCAACTTCTCGGCAAACTCGGTCTGCAGCAGACGAATTTCCGCGCGAACCAGATCGCTCAACTCGCGAGGCAAATCAGCGAGCAGACGAAACAGTCCGCGGCGCGACGATGAGTCCGACATGATGACTACTTCGAGTCCTCCGCGGCACGGGCAGCCCGCGCCTTGTCGACACGATCCGCGACCTTCTTTGCGTTCTCGGTCACAAAGTCCACGACCTCGGGGGCCTTGTCCTTCACGACCTCGGTCACCGCGGTGACCTGTTCCTGAACGCGGGGGTCGTTCCACAGCTTTTGGGCGGTGTGCTTGATCTGGTTGTAGCGGGTACGACCGGCCTTGGCGCCGAGTACATAACCGGCAGCCAAACCAACGACGAGCAGAATCTTGCCACGCATGTGTTACCTCCTGGATGAGCATCCAATTTGATGAATCCAAGCCTAAACCCGAATATGCACACCAAAAACCGCGGTCACGCCTAAACGCCCCGTTGGGCGCAAGGTGTTACCAAATTGAAACTCGCTGTTCAGGCTCCAGCCACATCGGGTCGGCGGGCGTCACAGCGAACGCATCATGGAAAATGTCGAGGTTTCGGGCGATCTGGTTGCACCGGAACTCGGGCGGCGAATGCGGGTCGATCGCCAAAAGCCGCAGGGTTTCCTCGTCACGGCTGGACTGACGCCAGGCCTGCGCCCACGACAGCAGGAACCGTTGCGCGCCCGTCAGCCCGTCGATCACCGGCGCATCCGCGGTGCCGAGCGAACGCTCGTACGCTTTCCACGCGATCGCCAAACCACCGAGGTCGCCGATGTTTTCGCCGATCGTGAGCTCGCCGTTGACACGGTGACCGGGCACGGCGCGGGGCTCGAGCTCGTTGTACTGATCGATCAGCGCGGCGGTGCGTTCACGGAACGCCGCCAGGTCCTCGTCGGTCCACCAGTTCTCGAGTTTGCCGTCACCATCAAACGTGGCGCCCTGGTCGTCGAAACCGTGACCGATCTCGTGGCCGATGACGGCACCAATCGCCCCATAGTTCGCGGCCGCATCGCGGTCCTCGACAAAGAACGGGTACTGCAGGATGGCCGCGGGGAACACGATCTCGTTGAACCCGGGGTTGTAGTACGCGTTCACCGTCTGGGGCAGCATGAACCATTCGTTGCGGTCGATCGGGCTGCCAATCTTTGCCAACTCGCGTGCGAAATCGTATTCCGTGCACTGACGCACATTGTGCAGCAGGTCGGCGGCGTCGATGTCGATGACCGAATAGTCACGCCATTCGCGCGGGTACCCGATCTTTGGCGTGAACTTGTCGAGTTTCTGCAAGGCGCGCGCCTTGGTCTCGTCGGTCATCCAGTCCAGCGCACCAATCGATTCGCGGTACGCCTCGATGAGGTTCGCAATGAGTTCATCCATTGCGACCTTGGCCGACAGGGGGAAGTGCCGTTCGACATAGAGTTTGCCCACGGCGTGACCCAGTGAACGTTCCACGAGGCTGACCCCGCGCTTCCAACGGGCACGCTGTTCCGGGGTGCCCGACAGGATGGTGCCATAGAACGCAAAGTTGGCGTCCTGGAAATTGCGTGACAGGTAGGGGGCGAACGCGTCGATGACTGACCATCGCGCCCAGTCGGCGAGGGTCTGCAGGTCGACGGTGGCGAGCATCGCACCGAGGCCGTCGAGGAATGACGGCTGACGCACGACGATGTCGGCGAGAGCGCTCGCGGGCACACCCATTCCGTCACGCCAGTTATCGAAACTGTCCCCCGCCGCCGTGAGCACGTGGCCCCAGTCGGTCAGGTTGTAGGTCGCGAGTGAATCGCGGCACCGGACGGAATCCCAATGATGTGCCGCCAGTTGGGATTCGAAATCGAAGACTCGCTGCGCGCGGCCCGCGCTGTCGTCGAGCCCCGCCATCTCGAACATGGTCGCCAGGTGGCGCAGGTATGCCTCGCGGATCGCACCGAACTTGTCGTCCCGGTAATACGACTCGTCGGGCAAACCCAGCCCGTCTTGTTCCGCAAACACCACATACCGTTCCGGGTCGCCGGGGTCGTTGTCGATGAACAGGGAGAGCAGCCCGGATGTTCCTGCGCGTTCGTTGCGGCCCAGCACGGTGAGCAATTGGCTGACGGTCTGTGCGGAATCGATGTCGGCAAAGAAGGGGTGCAGTGGGGTCGCCCCACGGGCATCGATGGCGGCCTCGTTCATGAACGAGGTGTACAGGTCGCCGACCTTGCGGGCCTCGGTGCCCTCGGGTGCCGTGACACATTCTTCGATGATCGCGTGGACGGCCTTTTCGGATTCCTCGGCCAGCTGGTGGAACGAACCGTAACGGGCCTTGTCGGCGGGGATGGGTGTGCGCTCCATCCACAGTTCGTTCATGTGGCGATACAGGTCGTCCGCTGGCCTGATGCTGGGGTGGCGTTCCTCGATATCGATTCCAGAGTTCGTCATCCTTCGACTTTAGCCCTGCTAGCGTGGGCGAATGTCGTCCCGCCGCAGCGTCTCACGCGAAATCCTGGCCCTCGCGATTCCCTCGTTGGGTGCGATGGTGGCGCAGCCCATTTTTCTGTTGACCGATTCGGCCATGGTCGGCGCGTTGGGCACCGAGCCGCTCGCCAGTTTGGGAATCGCGGGGACCGTGGTGCAGACGACGGTGGGGTTGGTGATCTTCCTCACCTATGCGACCACGCCGATGGTGGCGAGGGCACGAGGCGCGGGCGACGATCGGGGTGCGACCATCGCCGGCGTACAGGGCTTGTGGATTGCCGCAGCGCTGGGGGTCATCCTGGGTGTCGCGCTGTGGTGGGCGGCGCCATGGCTGATTGGGTTGTTCCCGGCCGAACGGGAGGTCGCCGCCGGCGCCATCGAGTTCCTCACCATCTCGGCGATGGGTATCCCCGCAGCCCTCGTCGGGTTGGCGGCCACCGGTTTCCTTCGCGGGTTCGGCGATGCTCGCACACCGTTGCGCGTGGCGGTGAGTGGGTTCGCGATCAATGCCGCGCTCAACGCCGTTCTCATTTTTGGCGCAGGCTGGGGCCTCGCGGGCAGCGCGGCGGGCACGGTCATCGCCCAGTATGTGATGACCGCGGCACTGTTGCGTCCGCTGATTCGACGGGTGCGGGAATCCGGGGCACCGGTGGCCCCCAGCCGACTGGGACTTCAGGCGGTGGCATCGTCGGGAAGCTGGCTGCTGCTGCGCACACTGAGTCTGCGAATTTCCATTGTGTGGTTCGTCGCCGTGGCCGCGGGCATGGGCAGCGAGGTCATCGCGGCGGTACACATTGTGTCGACAATCCTGGGTTTCATCGCCCTCGTGCTCGATGCCCTGGAGGTTCCCGCACAAACCATGGTGGGCGAGGGACTGGGAGCCGGCGACGGCGCCCGAGTTCGGCGGGTGGCCCGCACGATTGTGACGTTCGCAATCGGAACGGGAGCCGTGTTGGGTGCCGCGCTCGCCGCACTGTCCTGGCTGATCCCGTGGGCATTCACCCGCGAACCGGCCGTCGCCGACCTCATCACCGCCGGATTAGTGGTCGTTGCCACAAGCCTGCCGATGGCCGGATTCGTGTTCGCACTGGACGGAATCCTGATCGGCGCCGGCGACGGCAAATACCTCGCCGCCACGGGTGCACTGAACCTGGCCATGGCCGCACCCGGTTTCGTGCTCGTCGGCTGGTTGGGCCACGGGGTGTGGGGCATTGTGGCCCTGCAAATGGTGTGGTCGTACCTGTATTTGGGGTCGCGTGCTCTGACGTTGGGATTGCGTGCGCGCGGAAATCGGTGGATGGTGTTCGGGCGATAGCCCACACACCGGCGCCGTCAGTCGGCCGGCGCTACTTGCGCAGCGCGAACTCCTCGGCCAGCTTCGTGGGACCCGCAACCAGAATGTGGTCGGATTCCTTCAGCACCGTGTTGTTGTCGGCGTTCACCCACGGCTGGTCGCCCTGCTTCACGGCCATGATTGTCACACCGAAACGCTTACGCAGGTCGGTGTCACCCAGGCGGACACCGATGATGTGCTGGTTGGGGGTGGACTTCACGATCGCATAATCGTTGTCGATTTCGATGAAGTCGGCAGCGCCCTTCACGATGTGGGCGACGCGCTTGCCCATGTCCTTTTCGGGGAACACGATGCGGTCCACGCCGACCTGCTGCAGGATCTGACCGTGCTGGTCGGACACCGCCTTGGCCCAAATTTCCTTTGCGCCGACATTTTTCAGGTACGAGGCGGTGAGGATGCCGGCGAGGATGTCGCCACCGATGGCCACCACACAGACGTCGTATTCGGCGACCTTCAACTGTTCGAGCGCCTCGTTCACACCGGGGTCCACGCGGACCACCTGGGTGAGCAGACCGTTGAACGACTGAACGAGGTCCTCGTCGGTGTCGATGCCCAATACTTCGACGCCGTTCGCCATCAGCTCGAGTGCCAAAGAGGAACCGAAACGCCCCAAACCGAACACGGCAACACTGTTGACGGCCTTGCGGCTGGTGTCCACGTGACCAAACAATTTCTTAGCCAATGAGGGGCCTCTCTTTCGGAAGTTCGTACAACAGCACACGGTGCTTCAAGATCAGTGCGGAACCCAGTGTCAGCGTACCGATACGGCCGATGATCATCAGGACGATGAGGTTGATGAGTGCGGCGGGTGGGAGTGTGGCCGTGATGCCCGTGGTCAGACCCACAGTCGCGAACGCGCTGAGTACCTCGAAGAAAATGCGGTCCAGGTCGATGTCGGTCACCAACTGCATGAACACGGTCGAGGCCATGACGACACCGACAGCGAGCAGTGCAATGGTGATGGCCTGGCGATGCACGGCACGCGACAGTCGTTTGCCGAAAATGTTGACGGCAGCATCGCCGCGCAGTTCGGTGATGACGATGAACAACAGCACGGCAAACGTGGTGACCTTGATACCGCCACCGGTACCCGCGGGGCCGGCACCGATGAACATGAGAATATCCATACCGAACCAGGTTTCGGTGTGCATCGCCGAAATATCGATGGAGTTAAAGCCCGCGGTACGGGTCTGAACCGACTGGAAAAAAGCGGCGAGGACACGGTCCGAGGGCTCCAACGCCCCCAGAGTTCCCGGATTGTTCCATTCCAGAATCGCGATATAAACGGTGCCGCCCACCAGCAACAGTGCCGTCATGACCATGACGATCTTGAAGTGCATGGTCCACTTCAAGGGCTTGAACCCGACCCGACGCAGTTCGATCAGCACGGGGAAACCCAAACCACCAATGATGATGAGTGCGGCAATGGTCAGGTTCACGACGGGGTCCGACACGAACTGCATCAAATTGTCGGTGTACAGCGAGAAACCCGCGTTATTGAACGCGGACACCGCATGGAAGACGCCGCTCCAGATGGATTCACCGATCGACATTTGATAGTGCGTTCCGAACCAGAACATCAGAATCAACGCACCAACGCCCTCGATTGCAAAGACGACGAGGGCGATGCGGCCCACCATTTCGCGGATAGATCCCTTGCCGTCAACGGTGGCGCGGAACTCGGTCGAAATCAGCGACGACGAACGCTTGGACAGTCGTCGGAAAATGGTCAAACCCACCAGGCCCGCGACGGCCATAATTCCCAAACCGCCCAGCTGGATGAGCAACAGAATTACCGCGCGACCAAAATCGGTGAACGCCGTGGCCGTATCCACCACGGTCAAACCCGTCACACACACCGCACTCGTCGCCGTAAACAGGGCGTTGAGGAACCCGATCGACTTGCCGTCGGCACTCGCCAGTGGGGTATCGAGGATTGCGGCGCCCGACAGAATCAGCGCAAGGTACCCGAACAGAACCACCTGGGTGGGGTGGAACGCAAACCGCTTACGGGCGCGTTCTGCAAGGAGGGTTCCCAACTTCACTTGCCTAGGTTAGTACCGTTTCCGCGCGTGCCGCGTGTTCCATACCGCTCGAATACGATGGACAGGTGACCACGACACTTCCCCGCGAATTCAACCTGACCGGCCGAACCGCCGTCATCACCGGCTGCGGAAGCGAGTCCGGTATCGGGTTTGCCACCGCCCGTTTACTGGGCGAACTGGGTGCGCGCGTGGTGATGACCGCCACCTCCGACCGAATCGACAGTCGGGTATCGGAACTGCGCGACAACGGAATCGACGCACACGGTTTCATTGCCCGACTGGAAACGCCCGAGCTTGCGGCGCGACTCGTGACCCTGCTGACCGAGGCCGGAATGCTTCCCGACATCCTCATCAACAACGCGGGAATGATCGCCGTCGGCGACGAATGGGCACGCGGCGACCTGTCGATGCCCGAAACGGACTGGCAGAACACCATCGACGCCAACCTCTCGTCGGTCTTCTATCTGACCCGCGCACTGGTGCCCACCATGGTGGAACGCGGCTGGGGTCGCGTCATCATCACCTCGTCGACCACCGGCGGTGTCGGGGCGGCACGTGACGACATCGCGTACGCCACAGCAAAGGCGGGACTCATCGGTCTCACCCGTGCACTCGCCGTCGACACCGCATCGCAGGGAGTGACCGTCAATGCTGTCGCACCCGGCTGGATTGCCACCGGTTCGCAATTGGATTCCGAAAAAATCGAAGGCACACTCGTGCCCGTAGCGCGCAGCGGCGCCGCCCACGAAGTCGCCACCGCGATGGCATTCCTTGCGTCGCCCGGCGCCTCGTACATCACCGGCCAACTCGTCGTCGTCGACGGCGGAAACGCAATCGCCGAAGAACGACGTTTCGCCCGGGGCGACGCATGAGACTCGTCGTCGCCGACTGCACCGTCGACTATGCCGGACGACTCAGCGCACACCTGCCCCGCGCCACCCGTGTGCTGATGCTTAAAAGCGACGGCAGCCTGCTCGTGCACTCCGACGGTGGCTCGTACAAGCCCCTCAACTGGATGAGCCCTCCCTGCACAATTACCGTGATGGAGCCCGACGCCGAACAGGCCGAAGCCGGGGTGACCGAACTGTGGCGAGTCAACCAGGTCAAAACCGCCGACATGCTGATCGTCTCGATCCACGAAATTCACCACGACTCGTCGCACGATTTGGGCGTCGACCCCGGACTGATCAAGGACGGCGTCGAAGCCGACCTTCAGGAACTGTTGGCCGCAAACATCGACATCCTCGGGGACGGATACGAACTGGTCCGCCGCGAATACATGACCGCCATCGGTCCCGTCGACATTCTGGCGCGTGACGAAGCCGGCGCCCACGTGGCGGTCGAACTGAAACGACGAGGCGACATCGACGGTGTCGAACAGCTGACCCGATACCTCGAACTGATGAACCGCGACCCCCTGTTGGCGCCCGTCGCCGGAATCTTTGCCGCCCAAGAAATCAAACCCCAAGCCCGTGTGCTCGCCGAAGACCGCGGCATCCGCTGCGTCGTACTCGACTACGACGCAATGCGCGGCATGGACGACTCACACAACCGGTTGTTCTAACGATGCCCACATACACGGCAATCCTGTGGGACATGGACGGCACAATCATCGACTCTGCGCCCGGAATTTTTGAATCGTTCCGCTACGCGTTCGACCGGCTGGGAATCGAATCGCCGTCCGACGAACAGTTGCGAGCCTATCTGGGGCCTCCCCTGCTGGACACGTTCCAAGAAATCCTGGGATGCGACGAAGCCGAGGCGCGGCGAGCCGTCGACATTTACCGCGAGGATTACCTGACCCGCGGGGTCTACGTCGCCGACGTGTACCCCGGGGTGCGTGAATGCCTCACAGAACTGCGCGATGCCGGCGTCCCGTTGGGGCTCGCATCCTCCAAGGGGCTTTCGGGCATCAACCTCGTGGCCAAAAAATTTGATCTGCGCGGCTACTTTGACGCGTGGGGCACCGCCAGCGACGACCAACGCCGCAGCTCGAAAGCCGAAGTCGTGGCGTACAGCCTCGACCTGTTGCAGGAGTCGGGACACGATGTGTCGTCGGTCATCCTCGTGGGCGACCGCATCCACGACGTCGACGGTGCGGCAGCAAACGGGATCGAATCCGTGCTCGTCGGCTGGGGGTACGGCGACGAATCGGAACGCAATGCCGCCACACACTTCGCGGCGAAGCCGGCCGACCTGATGAGAGTGCTCGGGTACTAGACCCCGGGACGGAAACCGCGCAGTCGCGCCGAGTTCAGCACCACAAAAATCGACGAAAACGCCATCGCCAACCCGGCAATCACCGGAGACAACAACCCCGCCAACGCAATGGGGATGGCGACCGCGTTGTAGGCAAAAGCCCACACCAGGTTCCCCTTGATGGTCCCCAACGTCGCCCGCG
>JBEEON010000090.1:0-4082 GCA_041191625.1 Actinomycetota bacterium
CCACAGCGGGAAGGAAGCGCAGCACGTTGCCGTAAGTGCCTGCGGACAGCAAGAGCAGGCCCTTCTTGATGGCGTATGCGGTGATGACGGGGACAATGTCCGAACGGGGAGTGTCGGTTCCGGGCTCGGTGAATTCGATTGCGAGCATGGCGCCCACACCGCGAACGTCACCAATTACGGGGTACTTCTTCTGCAGTTCGAGCAGTGCGCCCTTGAGGGTCTTCTCGACACGACGCGCTTCGGCCATCAGGTCGCGCTTTTCGATTTCTTCGAACACGGCGACGGCTGCGGCGGCGGCCATGGGGTTACCGCCGAAGGTTCCACCGAGTCCACCAGCGTGCGAGGCGTCCATGATTTCGGCACGACCGGTGACACCGGCAATGGGGAATCCGCCCGCAATACCCTTGGCGCTGGTGATGAGGTCAGGTACCACACCGAAGTGGGTCGACGCAAAGTAGTGACCGGTGCGCATGATGCCCGACTGGACCTCGTCCGAAACATAGACGATGCCGTTTTCGTTACACCACTTCTGGAGTGCGGGCAGGTATCCGTCGGCGGGGACGATGAATCCACCTTCGCCCTGGATGGGCTCTACGACGAGACATGCCAGATCCTGTGCGCCGACCTTCTTTTCGAGGTACGAGATGGTGCGAGCCGCAGCTTCGGCACCCGACAGCTTGTCGTGGAAGGGGTACGAGTTGGGGGCGTGGTGAATGTCACCAGCGAAGGGGCCAAAGCCGAGCTTGTAGGGCATCGCCTTGAAGTTCATGGCCATGGTCAGGTTGGTGCGACCGTGGTAGCCGTGGTCGAGTACTGCTACTCCGGTGCGACCCGTGTACTTGCGGGCGATCTTGACCGCGTTTTCGACGGCTTCTGCACCCGAGTTGATGAGGACGGTCTTCTTTGCGAAGTCACCGGGGGTGTGCTCGGCGAGCAGTTCGCACACGCGAACGTACGACTCGTAGCCGGCGACGGTGAACAGGGTGTGGGTCACGGCGCGTGCCTGTGCAGCGGCGGCCTCGATGACGGCGTCGTCCGAGTGGCCGATGGTCATAACGCCGATTCCGCCACCCATATCAATGATGTGGTTGCCATCAACGTCGACCATGACGGCGCCCTTGGCGCGGTCGATGTAGATGGGGTAGGTGGCGGAAACGCCACCCGATACGACGGCCTGGCGACGCGCGTGCAGTGCAAGCGATTTGGGGCCAGGGATTTCGGTTACAACTTTGCGCTCTTGGGCGACCGGTGTGACGTCAGTGTTCATGTGCCCAGTTTAGTTGTGTCCTAACGATTATTACCTCACAATTGAGGTGTTATGGCTCACTCTTTTGCGATTTCCTTGGCATGGCGAAACAGCCCTGCGTCAAACGGCGAAACGCTGCGTGGGTACTCGCGAAATGGCGAACTTTCGGCGCCGGATCATGCGCCCATTGGCGTGTCCGCGGCCGGCGGTTTTTCCGGCGATATCACCCAGTGGAACCCCGAGGAACTACTCATGGGTGCCCTGGCGCAGTGCCACATGCTGTCGTTTCTCTGGGTGGCGCAGTCCGAAGGCGTCACGGTTCTGTCGTACACGGACGCGGTGTCCGGAGAGATGGACATGCGCGGCGGCGTCGGCGCCATGACCGAGGTCACGTTGAACCCAACGGTGGTGGTCGATTCCGAGGCGGACGCCGAGCGTATTGGCGAATTTCATGAACGTGCCAAAGCTATGTGTGTCATAAGAAGTAGCGTGAATTTCCCCGTTCTGCTCGAATCGAACGTCGAGGTTTCGTCCCCGCGCGTACACTAGAAGTGTTCACCTCTGTGCGTAATTAAGGATTGAAATGACTCGTTTTTCGGCTGTTGCATTGGCAACTGTGTCACTTGTTGCTGTGTCGGCTTTGACGGGTTGTGCACCCCAGGGAACCAATTGCACCGCCGATGGCGACGCAGCGAAGTCGATCACCGTGTCGGCCGAGCTGGGCGCAGAGCCCACGGTAACCGTGCCCTCGCCGCTGACCGTCGACACCACACAGCGTCACGTCGTGACTGCCGGTACCGGCGAAATGGTCGACTCGGGCGAAACCATCAAGATGCACTTCGCGTTGTACAACGGCACTACCGGCGAGTACATCGAGGCCTCGAACTACCTCGCCGATGGCGAAACGTCTTTCCCCGTGGACACCGCAACGACCCAGTTCGTGGGTATCGCAAAGACTCTGAACTGCACCACGGTGGGTTCGCGAGTCGTCGGTGTCATCCCCAACGCTGAAGCTTTTGCCGACCAGGCCGAGTCCGCTGGACTGGGCGCTGATGATGTGCTCGTGTTCATCGCCGACGTGATGAGCATCGTGCCTGCGGCCCTGCCCGAGGCCACGGGTTCCACCGTGGAACCTCTCGAAGGCTTCCCCGCGGTAACGGTTACCGACGGAAAAGTCACGGTTGACGTCGACACCAGTGCGGTTCCCGCCACCTATGCTCTCGAAACTCTGATCCAGGGTGAGGGCGAGGTCGTGGCCGATGGTGCAACCGTGGTGGTGAACTACCACGGTGTGAACATGAACACCGGTGTGGTGTTCGACTCCAGCTTTGACCGTGGCGAGCCCGCAACCTTCAACGTCAACCAGGTCATCCAGGGCTTCCACGACGCGATCGTGGGCCAGGCCATCGGTTCGCGCGTCGTCGTCATCGTGCCCGCAGAACTGGGCTACGGCGACGCAGGTTCCGGCGAAAACATTGCCGGTGGCGACACCATCATGTTCGTTATCGACATCTTGGGTCTCGGTTAAGTCGACTCCTCGGGCTCGTTCGTAAACTGTTGTCATGAACGACTCCTCGTCAACCTCCGGTGTCGCCTCGGCAGAGGCTCACGCTGAGGTTCGGTCGTTGCGGGAACGTATCAGCGAACTCGCCGATGCGTACTATTCGCGGGATTCCTCACTGGTATCCGACGCGGAATACGATGCGCTGATTCGCCGACTGGATGAACTGGAACGCGAATTCCCCGAAGTCCAAAGCCAGGACAGTCCCACACAGATTGTGGGCGGCCGGGCAGAAACCCGCTTGTTCGATCCTGTAGTTCACCGTGAGCGCATGTACAGCCTCGACAACGTGTTCTCGAACGAGGAATTGACGGGCTGGCTGACGAAAACCGCCCGAGATTCTGGGGTTCAGCCTCGATGGTTGTGCGAAGTGAAAATCGATGGCCTCGCCCTGAACGTGCGATACGAAAACGGTGTGCTGGTGCAGGCCGCGACTCGTGGTGATGGTGTCACCGGCGAAGACGTCACCGAAAATGCCCTGCGCATCCCGGGAATCCCGCATCGGTTGTCGGGGGAGGGCCACCCCGAGGTTGTCGAAATCCGCGGCGAGGTGTTCTTTACCGTCGAACAGTTCACGGAACTGAATGCACGCCAAGCGCAACTGGGCGAAAAAACCTTTGCGAATCCTCGAAATGCCGCCTCGGGAAGCCTGCGTCAAAAAGCCGAAGGGAAGAACGAACGCCAGCTTGATCTGATGATGGACAGGCTGTCGCGGTTGTCGCTGTACGTGCACGGTATCGGTGCATGGCAGAACCCGCCCGTCGCCGCGCAGTCCGAAATTTATGACATCGCCCGCGGCTGGGGTCTGCCGACCTCGCCGCACTACTCCGTCGTGGATTCCGTCGACGAAGTACTTCGTTTCGTTGACTTCCACGGTGAACACCGGCACGACATTGAGCACGAAATCGACGGGGTCGTCGTCAAGATTGACGACAGGACGGTGCAAGCCCAGTTGGGCTCCACCTCGCGCGCGCCTCGATGGGCAATTGCATACAAATACCCGCCGGAACAGGTAAACACGAAACTTCTGGACATCGTTGTCGGTGTGGGTCGCACGGGACGTGCCACGCCCTATGCGGTGATGGAACCCGTCACCGTTGCCGGTTCGGTGGTTCGTCAAGCGACTTTGCACAATCAGGAGGTCGTGGTCAGCAAGGGTGTGCTGCTCGGTGACACCGTTGTGCTCCGCAAGGCGGGCGATGTCATTCCCGAAATTTTGGGACCCGTCGCCGAACTCAGGGACGGATCCGAGCGCGTGTGGGTGATGCCCGAGGG
>JBEEON010000091.1:0-7263 GCA_041191625.1 Actinomycetota bacterium
TCCGAGGCGGGCTTGGGCAGTGCGCCTCGAGAATTCCCCGCGGTGGTGGCTGCAGGTGTGGCGGACCGCGCGGCCGAGCTTGCAGCGCGTGTCGCCGATGTGACGCGTCTCAGCGGAATCGTCCGCGTTGACCTGTTGCTCGACGAATCCACCGGTGAACTGTTTGTCAACGAGGTGAACTCGATCCCCGGCGCTCTGTCGTTGTACCTGTGGGCGCCGAAGCATCCCGCCCTCGTCGTGCTGCGGGACGCGTTGCTCGAAGCCCGCGACCGTCGAGTGGTGTTCCCGCAGGCCGGCCACGGTGGCGGTGTCGCACTGCGCGCTGCGGGCGGTATTTCGTCGAAGCTACTGGGGCTGGGTTAAGCCCTAACCCGCAAACACGTCCTCGGGGGCGAGGCATTTCCCCGTGGTGGGCAGAACTCCGACCGAGTTACCCAGGGCGTCGAGCGCCTCGGTGCCCGACGCGACGTCGGCATCGACAAAGACTTCCACGGCGGGCGTGCGGCCATAGGTCGTGAACAGGTACAGCGGGGCTTGGCTGTCGTCTCGCAGCCAGTCGACCCCGTTGACGGTGAAGCAGGGGAGTGCGCTGGGGCCGCTGGGCTCGAGCCCGCATCGCAGCAAGACGGCAGAGGGGTCGCCCCAGGCAGCCGTCGACTGGGCGTTGGTGCTGCGTCGGTCAAATGATCCGATGATGTCGGGAAGCCGGACGATGACCTCGGCGCATTCGGGATCATTGGACAGAGCGGCGGGTTCCATGGGGACGGCCGCCTGGCATCCCGCCAGAGTCAAGACCACGGACAGTCCGCTGTAGATAAAAAGTTTCCGCTTCATCTGTTTCAGGCTACCGTTGATGCATGGCCGACACCGACGCACACCGCCCCACGATTGGCGAACTCGGCGAGGTCGCGACTCTGAAGCGAATCATCCCGTTACTTCCGGAATCGGATCGGACCATTTTGGGCCCCGGTGATGACTGCGCGGTGATTACGGTCCCCGACGGGCGCGTGCCGTTGACCGTCGACCTGATGATCGAGGGGCCTGACTTCCGGGTGGGGCTCTCAACGGGCTACGACGTGGGGTGGAAGGCATGCGCCACCAACCTGTCGGATGTTGCGGCGATGGGCGCCACTCCGACCGCCCTGGTGGTCGCTGTCGCCGCTCCGCCCAGCACCCCCGTCGATTTCCTCGAGGGTATTTCGCGCGGCTTTGCCGATGCTGCCGAGGCGCTGGCCCCGGGGTGTGGTGTCGTGGGCGGCGACTTGTCGACGGCGCCGGTCATTATGGTGTCGGTCACGGCGACGGGTGAATTTGACGGGGTCAATCCGGTGACCCGATCGGGCGCACGCGTGGGTCATCTGGTCGCGGTCGCCGGCGAACTGGGTCGCGCGCGCCACGGTCTGGACTTGCTGTTCGAGAGGGCGCTGAGTCCCGACGGTGTCGTCGACGTGGATGCTGTCGCCGAACTGTGGCGCACCCACCCCGCGGAACAGTCTGCGCAACAGCGGCCGGCCCCGCCGATTTTTGCTGGGCGCGTGGCGGCGCTCGCGGGTGCCAGTTCGATGATGGACATCAGCGACGGCCTGGTGTTGGATGCCGAACGTATCGCTGCGGCCAGTGGTGTGGGAATCGATTTCGATCTAGCGTCGGTGGGTTCGCGCATTGCGTTGACGGGTGGCGAAGACCACTCCCTGCTCGCGACCTTCCCCTTGAGCGCCACGATTCCCGCAGAATTTCGGGTGATCGGTCGGGTTGTCCCCACGTCGGGTGTCAGCGTCGACGGTGTGCCGTTTACGGCGAAGGGCGGATGGGATCCGCTACGCGACGGGTAGCACGTCGAGAAAATACACGGCAGTTTCACCGTATTTTTTGGTGCGGTTCACCGAAAAGCATCGAGGCCACAGTGGCTCGGCGTCGCGTGACGAACGTTCGACCACGATGACCGAATCTTCGTGCACGAATCGTTCAAGCAGGCTCAGGCTGTTGATCAGCGAGGCGTTGCCGAGGTCATAGGGCGGGTCAAGAAACACGAGGTCGAATTCGCGGGGGCCCGATTGGGTCAGGAAAGCGTCGACGCCTTGGGGGACGGGCTCAAGGACCACGGAACGGCCGTGTGCGGCACATCCGTCGGCGACAATGCGCCCGTTCGACGCGCACAGGGCTGCAGCAGCGGGGGACTTGTCGACGAGAGTCACATGGGATGCGCCTCGTGATGCCGCCTCGAGCCCCAGCGCACCCGAACCCGCAAAAAGGTCGAGCACGCGGGCGTCGTCAAAGTCGAACAACGAATCAAGTGTGGAAAAGATTGCTTCACGTACCCGCTCCGAGGTGGGCCGTGTCCCGCTGTCGGGCACCGAGATGCTCAAACCTCCGGCGTCACCGGCCACAATCCTTGTCATGTGTTCAGGGTAGTTTGTGCGGCGACCCCGATTCAACTTGGCGCTGTGGTGCGCGTGTGGTTGTACCGTGAAGGGGTGACCGATTCCCCGTTTGCCGTGATGAACACGCCGCTGGAGCGCGTGTTGGGCCCCAAGACGGCGGCGGCACTGTTGAAGTCGTGGGGAATCGACACTGTGGGTGGTTTGATCGGTCATTACCCTCGCCGATACGCGGAACGGGGCGAGCTGACCGCACTGGATTCCTTGCCGTTGGACGAGACCGTGACCATCCTCGCCGAGGTGGTGCGAGTGTCCGAGCGGCCCATGCGGGGAAAGCCGGGCGGGATGCTCGAGGTGGTGATCACCGACGGCACCGGCAAGCTCTCGCTCACGTTCTTTAACCAGTCGTGGCGTGCGCGCACCCTCCGACCCGGCGTGCAGGGCATGTTTGCGGGCAAGGTGGGCGAGTATCGGGGTGTTCGTCAGCTCACTCACCCGGATTACGAGTTGTTTGATGCCGACGATGAGGCCACCGAGGACGTCGCGAAACAGTGGGCGGACTTGCCCATCCCGATCTATCCGGCATCGAGTGCGCTCGCATCCTGGCAGATCGCCAAGGCGATGCGGGTGGTCCTCGACCTGCTTCCCGTGGAGCTTCCCGACCCCATTCCGTCGACGGTGCGCGAGGAGCGCGGACTTCTGACGTACCGTGACGCTCTCGACAAGATTCACCGGCCCACGATCCACGAACACTGGCATGCGGCGCGGGACACGCTGCGCTATCACGAGGCGTTCATTGTCCAAACGGCGTTGGGCAGGGAGCGCATGAAGCTGCGTGCGCTGTCGGCTCATCCCCGTGTTCCCGGCGAATTGCGTCGGATTTTTGATGAGGCGTTGCCGTACAGTCTGACCCCCGATCAGGCCACCGTGGGCGACGAAGTGGATGTCGATATGGCCGCGGACCACCCCATGAACCGTCTGGTTCAGGGCGAGGTGGGTTCGGGTAAGACGCTGGTGGCCGTGAGGGCGATGTTGACCGCGGTGGAGGACGGCGGTCAGGCCGCGTTGATTGCGCCCACCGAGGTGCTTGCAACCCAGCACGCTCGGTCTATCGAGGCGACCCTGGGTGACCTCGCTGACCGTGTGGGTGTGGTGTTGTTGACGGGCAGCATGGGGGCGGCGGCAAAACGTAAAGCCCTGTTGGCCATCGCGTCGGGATCTGCCCGAATTGTGGTCGGCACTCATGCCCTGCTGACGGACACGGTGCAGTTCGCGGATTTGGCGCTCGCCGTTATTGATGAACAGCACCGTTTCGGGGTCGAACAGCGCGAGGCGTTGAGGCGCAAGGGCACGGCCCCGCACGTGCTGGTGTTGACGGCGACTCCGATTCCGCGGACTATCGCGATGACCGTGTTTGGTGATCTGGACGTGTCGGCGATTCGCACTCTTCCCGCGGGGCGTGCCCCGATTGCCAGCCATGCTGTTCCGCTGGCCGACAAGCCGGGATGGTGGAATCGGGTGTGGTCGAGGCTCTCCGAGGAGGTGGAGGCGGGCCGGCAGGGTTTCGTGGTCTGCTCGCAGATCGATGAAAAGTCGGTCGAGGACAACACCGAGGCGCTCGAGGATGACCAGTCACCGGTGACGCCGCGTGCGTCGGTGGCGGACATGCTTCCAGTGGTTCGTTCGGCATTGCCGGGTCGCACGGTCGAGGCGATTCACGGTCGCATGCCGGCGGACGAAAAGGATCGTGTGATGTCGGCGTTTGCGGCCGGAACGATTGATGTGGTGGTGGCGACAACGGTCATCGAGGTGGGGGTTGATGTCCCCAACGCGTCGACGATGGTTGTGCTCGATGCCGACCGTTTCGGGGTCAGCCAGCTGCACCAGTTGCGGGGTCGTGTGGGTCGTGGCGGTGTTCCCGGTATCGCCCTGTTTGTGACGAACGCGGTGCAGGGCACAGTGGCCCGGGAACGTGTCGATGCGGTGGCGGCGACCCTTGATGGTTTCGAGTTGGCGCAACGAGACCTGGAGTTGCGTCGTGAGGGCGATGTGGTGGGTGAACGTCAGTCCGGTGGACGCAGTGGATTGGTGTTGGTCCGTGTTGCGTTCGACGGTGAACTGATCGATTTGGCGCGGCACGACGTGGATCGGGTGCTCGCAGCGGACCCCGAGTTGTCGCAGTATCCCGCGCTGCGGGACGCAGTGGACCGGCGTTTGTCGCAACGCGAGCGCGAGTTCCTCGCCAAGTCATAGCCGCGGTCAGTAGTCTGGTGGCATGACCACCCTCGCCGTTGTTCCTGGCTCGTTTGACCCCGTCACCTTGGGGCACCTTGATGTGATTGAGCGCGCGGCAGCAATTTTTGACGAGGTTCATGTCGTCGTCGTTCATAACCCCAGCAAGTCGGCGTTGTTGCCGGCTCAGCGACGGGTGGACCTGATCCGTGAGTCGATTGCCGAGGCCGGCATAAAGGGCACCATCGTGGTGACGAACTGGAGTGTCGGTTTGCTCGTCGACTACTGCCAGGAGGTTGGCGCGAAGGTGCTCGTGAAGGGCATCCGGTCCGAGGTCGATGTGACCTATGAAACCCCGATGGCGATTGTGAACCGCGACCTGGCGGGTGTGGAGACCGTGTTCCTGCTGCCGAACCCTGCCCACGCCTACGTTTCCAGTTCACTCGTTCGACAGGTGTCCGCACTGGGTGGCGATGTTTCCAGCTATGTGCCCGACGCGGTCACCCGTTACCTCGCCGAGGAACCCGCGCACTAGCCCGCGTTCCGGGGCGACGGTTTGGTGTGACCGTTTCACCGCTAACATTGCGATGTGAACTCAACCGAAACGAACCCCTATCTGATCAGTGTTGCTGACGTCAGTCACCGCACCGGCGAAGAGGTTCAGCTGACGCTCAATTTCCCTGTACCCGAGCAGTTGGGCGAGGGAATGGCCAAGGTTCTGGTGGGTACTCCCATGACGTTTGGGGTCCGTTTGGACGGCCTCCACGACGGCGTTTTGGTGTGGGGAAACGTGGAAACGACGGCCACCGCCGAGTGTGTTCGATGCCTCGACGAGGTCCAAATTCCGGTCCAAGTGGATTTTCAGGAAGTTTTCGCGTATTCTCCTACGGAGGAGTTCGACTATTCGGTTCACGAGAATCACGTGAATTGTGAACCAGTAGTTCGAGATGCGGTGGTCTTGTATCTGCCGTTCCAACCACTGTGCGACGAGGACTGTCTGGGGCTCGATCCGGAAACGGGCGAGAAGCTGACAGAGCCACGCGCTGAACAGGATGCGCCAATCGATCCGCGATGGGCCGCCCTACAAGCACTGAATATCGAGAAAACTGGCGAGTAGTCGCCGAAAACAGAGGACATAACCATGGCAGTTCCCAAGCGCAAGCAGTCGCGTTCCAACACCCGCGCACGCCGTTCGCAGTGGAAGGCTGAAAACGTTCAGCTCGTCAAGTCGGTAGAGAACGGTCAGACCGTTTACCGTCTTCCCCACCGCGCCAACGTCGTTACCGACTCGGCCGGCACCGAACTCTTCTTGGAGTACAAGGGCCGCAAGGTCGCTGACGTCTAAAGATTTCGATGACAGCGCGCCACGGAGTTTCTCCATGGCGCGCTGTGTCATTGGGTGACCATGTCCGCAGATAAGCGTTTTCGTTCCCCTTCGGGTCTGTCCGATGTGCTCGAGGTGAGTCTTCCCGACTCGCTGTTGCAGCCGGCTTTGACCCATCGTTCCTATGCCTACGAGCATTCGGTGGAACATTACGAGCGCATGGAATTTTTGGGTGACGCCGTGCTTCAGCAGGTTGTCACCTTGGAACTTTTCCACCGTTTCCCGGAACTGTCCGAAGGTGACTTGGCGAAGCGCCGTGCCGCGCTGGTCAGCACGGTCGCGTTGGCCGAGGTTGCCCGCCGCTTGGATTTGGGCCCCTACATTCGGCTGGGCAACGGCGAGATCGCGACGGGTGGTCACGCCAAGGCGTCGATCCTCGCCGACGTCGTCGAGGCGCTGATCGGCGCCACCTATTTGTCGCGCGGACAGGATGCCGCAACAAAGCTGGTGTTGCACCTTGTGGGCCCGCTGTTTGACGAGGTCGATCGTTTCGGTGCATCGATGGACCCGAAGACCGCTTTGCAGGAGCACGCCGACCGCGCGGGCATGCCGAAACCCGTGTACACGGTCGAGTCGACCGGACCGGATCATGCTCGAGTGTTTACCGCCTCGGTGTCGTTTGCCGGTGATGTCGCCGGTACCGGTGAGGGGTCGAGCAAGAAGGTCGCCGAGGCTGCCGCCGCTCTTGTGGCGTGGGAAGCCATCGCAGCGAACGGTCGGTAGTCGTGCCCGAGCTTCCCGAGGTTGAGGTTGTTCGCCGGGGAATTGTGTCCCACCTGGTGGGTGCCCGCATCGACGACGTGCGGATTTTTGACACCCGCGCACTGAAACGTCACCCGGGTTCTGCGGAATCGTTCCGTGACGCGTTGACGGGTGTGACCGTGCTGGCTGCGGTTCGTCGCGGCAAATTTGTGTGGTGCCCGTTGGATTCGGGCGCTGTGCTCGTCGCGCACCTGGGTATGAGCGGTCAGTTCCGTGTGCCGGGTTCGGAGCCGCTCCGACACGAACGCGTTCGGCTCGTATTGTCGGGTCGACCCGATTTTTCGTTTGTCGATCAACGACTGTTTGGGTCGCTTGCGGTCGACACCACGGTCGTCACCCCGGACGGTTTCCCTGGCGGTGTGGGATCGGATTCGCCGACGGTCGCCCAGCAGGTTGCGCATATTGCCCGCGATGTGCTGGATGTGAACCTCGATGTGGATTCGGTGATTGCATCGATGCGTCGCCGGTCGGTGGGCGTCAAGGTTGCCTTGTTGAACCAGTCCATCG
>JBEEON010000092.1:0-8187 GCA_041191625.1 Actinomycetota bacterium
CTGCGGGAACACCACACGACGGTCACGGGCTTCGAGCAGCGCATCGCGCAGAACCACGAGCGCGGGGTGCTTCGGCGCCCACAGGTACAACGACAGCGCACCGGGGATGGAGTTCACCTCGTTGACGAACAGCTCACCGGTGGACTCATCGAGCAGCAGGTCGACTCGGACAATTCCGCTGAGTCGGGTCACATCAGCAACGCGCGCCGCAAGTTCGGCCGCGCGATCTGCCACACCGGCGGCAACCACCGCGGGGAATTCCCTCGGCGCACTTCCCAGCCCCGCCTCGGAGCCCTGCCCGCCCGCCAAGTATTTTTCGGCGTACGAGTACAGTCCAGAACCGTCAGATCCCGACCGCAGGGGGCGCTCGAGGTCGGTGATCTCCAGTTGAGGATACGTGCGGAAGCCGATGTTGAGGTCGACCAGCTGCGGGCGATACGGCTCGAGAACGGCCCCGTTTTTCAGGTGCGGACTCGAAGACGCCAGGGCGCGAGCCGTGGCAAGGTCATCCGCAATTTCGATGCCGATCGACGAGCCGCCGAAGCGCGGCTTCACGATGTAGGGGCCCGCGAAGTCGGGTTCGGTGTGTGCGGACACGGCACGACGCGGCAGGGTCGGAATACCCGAGGCCTCCATCAGGCCGCCGAAGGCCAGCTTGTCCATGCCGACAGCACCCGCGAAGAGTGTCGAACCGGTCGCCGGAATGCCCAGAATGTCGAACAGTGCAGCGGCACCGCCGCCCTCGCCCACGCCACCGTGGAAACACAGCAGTGCCGCCTCGATATCGAGGCGCTCGGCGGAACCCAAACGCTTCTTCAGGAAGAAGCCCGAATCACCGGACACACGCAGGTCGAGCAGCTTGGCGTCCTTGGGTGCGCCCTCCAAATAGTCGCTGGCTTCCGTGCCAGCGGGGACGAGGAACCACTCGCCACTGGGCGCCCAGTACAGGGGCAGAACACTATCGCCGGCCTCGGTGAGGACACGTTCGGCCTGAAGGCCCGTCAGAATCGAGATTTCGTGTTCGGGGCTAGGGCCGCCAAATACGACTGCCCACGGTGCGCTGCTCATGGAAATCCCGTCTCGGTCCCCCTGCCGCGGAACCGGGTTTACGCGTAGTGATCCGGCAGGTCGTTCTCTACGAGGATAACGCCCGCCGAGCCCGCACGCTGGAACGCCTCGGCCATCGCCGCTGTTCTGGTGGCCGCGAGGGTGGCGTCGGGGAATCCGGCGCGAAGCGCGGCACGGTTCGTGTATCCGACGACAAACAGGTCGCCCTGCGCCTCACGGATCGCGGCAGCAAAATCACGGTTGCGGTCGAACTGCACATCACCGAGTTCGATCATTCCCGGGGTGACGACGACGAGTCGCCCGCCGCGTTCAGCGGCCAGCTTCCGCGCTCCGTCCAGCGCACGGTGGGCGCCGACGGGGTTCGAATTGTAGGTGTCGTCCACGATCAGTGCGCCCGAGGGGCTGGTGTGCACCTCGGCGCGGTGTGCGGCACCGGGAAGCGAGTTGAGTCGGTCCGCATAGGCGGTGACGGGCACGTTCAGCGCGAAGGCGATACCCGCGGCGACGGCGACGTTGACCGCGTGGCCCACACCCGAGATTGTCACGGGCACAGTCTGGCCTTGAGTCGTGAGGGTGCCCGCTTCGGGGTCCACACTCACATCGGCATCGGCGCCCGCTGCGCTCACCCGAACGACGGTTTTCCCCAGTCGCTGGCACAGGTCTGCCAGTTCGGCGAGCATCGGATCGTCGATCGGCAGTACAACCGTTTTCGCTTTTTCGGTGATCTCGGCTTTGGCCGCAAAAATGGTTTCACGGTTGCGCATGCGCTCGAGGTGGGCCTCGCCGATCACCGTGATGGCGGCGATGTCGGGCGGGAACGACTCGGACAGTTCCCGAATTTCACCCGGCTGGTACACGCCCATCTCGGCAACGAACACCTCGGTGCCCGGGGTGAGCTTGTCATTCACCGCGCGGGAAAGTCCCAGCAGGTTGTTAAAACTGGCCGGGCTGGGAACGACAGAAAACTGTGCCTGCAACAGGTGGGTGACGTAGCCCTTTGTCGAGGTTTTACCGTACGACCCTGTGATGGCGACGACGGTGGGACGCACCTGCTTGATCTTCTTCTGGGCGGCGACCAACCATTTACGGGAGAGCGCCTTTTCGACAGGTTTCATGACGAGGAGCGCCAGATCGGTGATCATCGGGGTCAGGAAGACAGCCAACAAGGCCCCCGCGACACCGGCCACCATGATGACCCACAACACGACCAAGACGAGGTCATCCATCACAGTGCCCATCGACACGAAATATGCCTCGAGCAACACGTTGGCCAACCACAGCAGCGAGAACGTCAGAACGCCGGCAATGACCAACCACAGCGGAACCCACAGAACGGCCAGACGACGGGTGCGAGCGGTCCACCGCAACGGTGCCGAGGTGCCGCGAATACGCAGGCCGGCCGGCGCCAGGGAACCCACAGCAGCCGCCAGCGCTAGCGTGACGGGAGCCACAACCGAAATCAACAGGCCGAGGTCCGAAATCAACGACTGAATGGCGACCCACAACACCGCGGCCGCGGCCACAAACCCCGCAAGTAGGGGCCACCACGACAGCGGACGGTTGCGGTACCAGCCCATGCTGACACGACGAACCCAGCCGGCAATGTAGTGCTCGCGCTGTGCAACACGCATCGCCTTGGGCAACAACAGTGCAGCAGTCGGAAGCAACGACGCGACGATTACGAGCAGCAAATCCATCATGATGCGGCCTCTTCCACACTCGAGCGCACAGCGCGGGCGACGGCCGCAGCCAATTCGCCCTCCATCATGTGCGCGGTTCCGGGAACAACCTGCCAGGTTGCACCTTTGATACGGGTCGATGCGATCTGGCCGGCCGCGGTAGGGGCGGCGGTGTCGTTTTCGCCCCACACCATGGCCACGGGCAGCGACAGTGCCGCCATATCGTCGTCGTAGTTCTCGTTCACCGTGGCGACCATGATCTCGCGCATGATCCCCTGCGCCGCGTTGTAATCCGCGCTGCCGAAACGCGAGCGAATAGCCTTCATGCGGGCGTCAGTGATGAGCCCCCACTTGTGCAGAGCGCGGGCCAACCGATAGCCCAGTTCGGGTTTCGAGGTCGGCGCCAACCGCACCAACGGTGCACCCGTCAAAACCAATGACGACACCAGCTCGGGGTGACGCGCCGCCAGTCGGACAGCGATTCGGCCACCAAAGGAGTGCCCCACCACGACGACGGGCCCAAACGGACGAATCGCCTCGGCCACCAGCTCGGCATAGTCGGCCGTACCCCACACCGTGTCGGGAGGGCTGGTCGGGCCAAACCCGGGAAGGTGAATAGCCACCGCATCAAGGCCCGCGACGATGGGCGCGAAATCATTGCCGGAGCGACCCCAGCCGTGCAATGCCACAACAGCGGGCGGCAGCGAGCCGAAACGTTCGGCAAGCACCTTTCCGTCAGCGAGGGCCTGAATCACGGCGTCTACTCGGCCGCGGGTGCCGACGAATCGTCGGTCGCCAGGTGGGGTGCCAGTTCGCGGGGGTCGAGCGTTCCCTGCAACACCTGTTCGACCTGCGACACGATCGGCATGAAAACGCCCTTTGCACGAGCCAGTGACAGCACAGGGGAAACCGAGGACAGGCCCTCGGCGGTCTTGTCCATCTGGCGGATCACCATGTCAAAGGAATACCCCTGACCGAGAAGTCGTCCGGCGGTGTTGTTGCGCGACAGCGGCGATTCGCAGGTGGCGATCAGGTCACCGAGCCCCGCAAGACCCCACATGGTCTCGGGCTTTGCACCGTACGCCGCCGCAAACGCCGACAATTCGGCCAAACCACGGGTGATAATCGAGGCCTTGGTGTTATCGCCATAGCCCACACCATCGGCAATACCGACGGCCAAGGCGATGAGGTTCTTCAGCACGCCACCAAATTCGGTGCCAATCACATCGTTGTTCACAAACGATTTGAAGTACGGGTTCGTTGACAGCGCTGCGACAGCAGAGGCGGTCTCGAGCGACTCGGACGACACAACGGCCGCGGTCGGTTCCTCTTTCGCGATTTCGAGCGCAAGGTTCGGCCCCGACAGAACCGCGATGCGCGACGCATCAATTGATGCAGCGTCGGCGATGACCTGGCTCATTCGCAGACCCGAGGCGCGTTCGACGCCCTTCATGAGGCTCACCACGGGAACATCGGGGTCAATGAGCCCCGAGATTCCCTCCAGGACCTCACGCAACGACTGGGACGGCACGGACAAATAAATTTGTTCGGCACCCGCGAGCGTGACCGCCATCGACGTCGACGCGGAAATGCTCAACGGAAGATTCACGCGCTGCAGGTACCGAGTGTTGCGGTGGGTCTCGTTGATCTCTCGCGCAATTTCGTCGCGGCGAGCCCACAACGACACATCAGCGCCACCGTCGGCGAGGACCTTGGCAAATGTGGTGCCCCACGAACCGGCACCCAACACGGCAACGCGGGTCATCGGAACGCCCCCGTCTCGGACTGGCCATGCTCGGCAGGATTCCAGCGCTTCTCGGGTGCGGGGATACCGCGCAGCTGCGACTGCAGGTCGGCGATGGCCTGCATCAAATAGTCGGTGGCTTCGGCCAGAAGTTTTTGGTCACGAACCTTGCCCTCAAAGCGGCTCATGTCGAGGGGCTTCCCAATCAGCACCTGGATGGGCGAGCGTGGGAACAACCGGATCTTGCCCGAATAGCGCGGCATCAGGACCTGAGTTCCCCAATGTGCCGCCGGAATCAACGGCATGTTCGCGTCCAACGCCATGCGAACCGCGCCAGTCTTGCCCCGCATCGGCCACATGTCAGGGTCACGAGTCAGCGAACCCTCGGGATAAATGATGATTCCCTGCCCGGCGGCCGCCAGCGTCTGTGCGGCCTTCATCGGGGCGACAGCGCGCTCCTTGCCCTCGCGTTCGACGGGAACCTGACCCAGCCAGCGCAGGATCGAACCCATCACGGGGACACGGAAAAGCGAAGCCTTGGCCATGAAACGGGGCACACGACCCGATTTCCACGCCGCGAGCCCCATGATGACGGGGTCGATGGCGCTGTAATGGCAGGGGGCCAGAATGAACGAGCCCGTCTTGGGGATGTTTTCTCCGCCCGTCACCTGGATGCGCGAAATCAGGTTCATCAAAGGCACGACAGTACCCGCAATGGCATGCCATCGCAGTGTGCGCTCTGATGTCGACATCGACCCTCCTGGTTTTCCGAGCCTAGTCCGCGAGCTCGAAGTCAGCGCCAAGCACACGCAACTTGTCGATGAAATGCTCGTAGCCGCGGGCGATGATACCCACGTTGCTGATGGTCGAGGTTCCGGTCGCCGCCAATGCCGCAATCAGGTGCGAGAATCCACCGCGCAGGTCGGGCACACGAATGTCGGCACCGTGCAACGGGGTGGGGCCGGTGACCACAGCGGCCTGCTCCAGGGGGCGACGAGGCACGCGGCGGGTAATCGAAGCGATACCGTCCTGGTGCACGGTGATGTTCGCACCCATTGCGTTGAGTGATTCGGTGAAACCGAAACGGTTCTCGTACACGGTTTCGTGGACAACCGACGTGCCCTCGGCCTGGGTCAAGGCGACAACCAGAGGCTGCTGCCAGTCCGTCATGAAGCCGGGGTGGACGTCAGTTTCGACGACAACGGGTCGCAGCGGACCACCGGGGTGGACGAAGCGAATTCCGTCGTCAAACACCTCGAATTCACCGCCGACCTTGCGGTACACGTTGAGGAAGGTCAGCAGTTCGGGCTGCTGCGCATTGGCGACAAAAATGTCACCCTTCGTGGCCAGAGCGGCCGACGCCCACGAGGCAGCCTCGTTGCGGTCGGCGAGAGCGCGGTGGTTGAAGCCGCCCAGCTTCTCGACACCCTCGATAAAGATGGTGCGGTTGGGCTCGACCCAGATGATGGCGCCCATCTTCTGCAAAATCACGATGAGGTCCATGATTTCGGGTTCGATGGCGGCGTTCTTCAGTTCGGTGACGCCCTCGGCGCGAACCGCGGTGAGCAGCACCTGTTCGGTGGCACCCACGCTGGGGAACGGCAGTTCGATTTGGGCTCCGCGCAGACGCTGCGGCGCCGTGAGGTGGATTCCCTGAGGGAGCTTGGTGACCGTCGCACCGAAAGCACGCAGAGCGTTGAGGTGGAAATCGATGGGACGATCGCCGATGCGGCATCCGCCCAGGTCGGGAATGAACGCCTCACCCAGCTGGTGCAGCAACGGGCCGCAGAACAGAATCGGGATGCGGCTCGACCCGGCGTGGGCATCAATCTCGGCGAAGTGTGCGCTGGTGACGTTTGTGGTGTCGAAAGTGAGTTCGCCATCCGCCGTGTCCGTGACGACCACGCCGTGAGCTTCGAGCAGTCCGCGGACAATGAACACGTCGCTGATGTTGGGCACATCGCGCAGTACCGACGGGGTGTCACCCAACAGTGCGGCAACCATTGCCTTGGTGACAAGGTTCTTTGCACCGCGTACATCGATACGGCCCTCGAGGGGCTTGCCGCCGTGAATGATGATGGTGTCGGCGGTCAAGCCCACCCGCTCGCCCTGGCGGCGTGCGTCGTCGCTCAACGAGTTCATCGTGCGGGCAACGTCGTCGGGCGCCACGATTCGCGGCGCTTCTCAAATTCGGTGATGTCGGACTCGTGACGCAGGGTCAGGCCGATGTCATCGAGCCCTTCCATCAGACGCCAACGGGTGTAGTCGTCGATGTCGAACGGGCTGGTGACCGAACCGCAGGTAACCGTGCGGTCCACGAGGTTAACGGTGACCTCGGTGCCGGGTGCGGCATCGAGTTCGGCCCAGATCGCCTCGACAACGGATTCGGGCACAACGGCGGCGAGAAGCCCCTGCTTGCCCGAGTTTCCGCGGAAGATGTCGGCAAAACGGGGTGCGATGACCGCGGTGAAACCGTAGTCACGCAGCGCCCACACGGCGTGCTCGCGCGACGAACCCGTGCCGAAATCCAGCCCGGCGACAAGGACAGTGCCGGATGCGTATGCGGGGTTGTTGAGCACAAAATCGGGTTCCTGGCGCCAGCGCTGGAACAGTGCGTCCTCGAAACCGGTCTTTGTGACGCGCTTCAGGAACTCGGCGGGAATGATCTGGTCGGTGTCAACGTTGGTGCGCTTCAGGGGCACACCGACACCGGTGATGACGTCGATCTTGTCCATTAGTTGGCTCCGTTCTCGAGGTCCCACGGGCTAGACAGTGTGCCGCGAATCGCGGTGGCGGCAGCCACCTGCGGCGACACAAGGTGGGTGCGGCCGCCCTTGCCCTGGCGTCCTTCAAAGTTGCGGTTCGAGGTCGAGGCGGAACGCTGACCGGGCTTCAACTGATCCGGGTTCATGCCCAGACACATTGAGCAGCCGGCGAAACGCCATTCCCCACCGAATTCTTCGACGATTGTGTCGATGCCCTCGGCCTCGGCCTCGATGCGCACACGCGCCGAGCCGGGAACGACAAGCAGTTCCACACCGGGGGCCAGCTTCTTGCCCTTGATGATCGAGGCGAAGGTTCGCAAATCCTCGATGCGCGAGTTCGTGCACGAGCCCATGAACACGACGTCAACGGGGATGTCCTTCATCGGAGTGCCCGCGGTCAAACCCATGTATTCCAGGGCGCGCTCGGCATTTGCGCGATCGTTCGCATCCGCAATATCCGCCGGGTTGGGGACGTTCTCGCTGAGCGAAACACCCTGACCCGGGTTAGTCCCCCAGGTCACGAAGGGCTCCAGCGTGTCCGCGTCGATGAAGACTTCGGCGTCAAATGTGGCGCCCTCATCCGAGGCCAGAGTGCGCCAGTACGCGACGGCAGCGTCCCAGTCCTCGCCCTGCGGGGCATGCGGACGACCCTTGAGGTACTCGAAGGTGGTGTCATCGGGTGCGACCATTCCGGCGCGGGCGCCCGCCTCGATGCTCATGTTGCAGATCGTCATGCGGCCGTCCATCGACAGGGCACGGATGGCGCTGCCGCGGTATTCGAGCACATAACTTTGACCGCCACCGGTACCGATCTTGGCGATCACGGCGAGGATGATGTCCTTGGCCGAAACACCGGGACGCAGAGTGCCCTCGACGTTGATGGCCATGGTCTTGAACGGCTTCAAGGGCAGTGTTTGGGTGGCCAAAACGT
>JBEEON010000093.1:0-6138 GCA_041191625.1 Actinomycetota bacterium
GGCGATTGCCCGTGCCTCGGCCGAACATTTCGAGGCAGCGGACGGACGCATGCGCTGGGTCTTGGGTTCGATGGGTCCCGGCACCAAACTTCCCAGCCTGGGCCACACCACATACGAGAACCTGAAGTCGACGTTCGCCGAACAGGCCCGAGGGTTGATTGTGGGCGGATCCGACGCCTTCATGATCGAAACTTCGCAGGACCTGTTACAGACCAAGGCCGCAATCAACGGGTGCAAACAGGCCATCAACGAGACCGGAATTCGACTTCCCATCTTTGTCGAGGTCACGGTCGAAACCACGGGAACCATGCTCATGGGTTCCGAAATCGGTGCAGCGTTGACCGCTCTGGAACCACTCGGGGTCGACGCCATCGGGCTGAACTGTGCCACCGGTCCCGCCGAAATGAGCGAGCACCTGCGACACCTCTCGCAGTATTCGCCCGTCCCCGTCATGTGTATGCCCAATGCGGGACTGCCCGTGCTGGGTCCGAATGGCGCCGTGTACCCGCTGACGCCCGAACAGTTGGCGACAGCACACGAACAGTTCGTCACCGAATTTGGTCTGGCATTGGTCGGTGGCTGCTGTGGCACCACACCGGAACACATGAAGGCTGTCGTGGACCGCATTGGTGGGGCAAAGGTGAAACAGCGCACCATCGAATCCGATCCCGGTGTCGCCAGCCTGTACCAGCACGTGCCGTTCGAACAGGATTCCTCGTACCTGGCAATCGGAGAGCGCACCAATTCGAACGGTTCCAAGGCGTTCCGCGAGGCGTTGTTGGCGGGCAACTGGGACGATTGTGTCGATATTGCGCGCAACCAGATTCGTGACGGCGCAAACCTGCTCGACGTGTGTGTCGACTATGTGGGGCGCGATGGTGTGGCCGATATTCGACAGATCGTGTCGCGCTTTGCCTCGGCATCGACCCTTCCCCTCGTTATTGACTCGACCGAACCCGAAGTAATTCGTGCAGGAATGGAATTGATCGGCGGTCGCCCCGTCGTCAACTCGGTCAACTTCGAGGACGGTGACGGCCCCGAATCGCGTTACGGCCGCATCATGCCGCTCGTCAAAGAGCACGGCGCCGCCGTGATTGCGTTGACCATTGACGAAGAGGGCCAAGCCCGCACGACCGAAGGCAAGGTGCGAATCGCGTCCCGACTGATCGACGACCTCGTCGACAACTGGGGCATGAACGTCAGTGACATCATTGTCGACTGTCTGACATTCCCGATTGCGACCGGTCAGGAAGAAACACGCCGCGATGGAATCGAAACCATCGAGGCGATTCGCGCCATCAACGCCAAATACCCCGGGATTCACACCACGTTGGGTGTGTCCAATGTGTCATTTGGGTTGAACCCTGCGGCGCGCGTCGTGCTCAACTCGGTCTTCCTGCACGAAGCCGTCGAAGCCGGGCTCGATTCCGCAATCGTCGACGCCGCCAAGATTCGCCCCCTCGCCAGCCTGTCCGACGAGGAACGATCCGTTGCGCTCGACCTGGTCTGGGACCGCCGCGAATTCGACGCCGACGGAGCGGTCACCTATGACCCGCTCGAGAAAATGCTCAACCTGTTCGCCGGCGTCGACATGGCGGCAATCCGTGATCAGCGAGCCGCCGAACTGGCCGCACTGCCCGTGACCGAGCGTCTGTCTCGTCGCATTATTGACGGCGAACTCAAAGGCCTCGAAGCCGACCTCGACCTGGCGCGAGCCGAGGGCAACACGGCGCTCGCCATCATCAACGACTTCTTGCTCGCCGGAATGCAGGTCGTGGGTGAACGCTTCGGTAAGGGCGAAATGCAGTTGCCGTTCGTCCTGCAGTCCGCCGAGGTCATGAAAACCGCTGTGGCGTTGTTGGAACCGCACATGGAAAAATCCGAGGCAGCCGGCAAGGGCAAAATCGTGCTCGCCACAGTGCGCGGCGATGTGCACGACATCGGCAAGAACCTCGTCGACATCATCCTGACCAACAACGGTTATGACGTCGTCAACATCGGCATCAAACAATCCATCAACGACATCATCGCCGCGGCCGAAGAACACAACGCCGACGTGATTGGCATGAGCGGCTTGCTCGTGAAATCGACGGTGGTGATGAAAGAGAACCTTCTCGAACTCAATTCGCGCGGGCTGGCCGGCCGTTGGCCCGTCATCCTCGGTGGTGCGGCCCTGACACGTTCCTATGTCGAAGACGACCTGGCCGACCTGTTCGAGGGCACCGTGCGATATGCCCGTGACGCATTCGAAGGACTGGCCCTGATGGAGCCGCTCGTCGCGATTGCCCGCGGCGCAGACCCCGAATCGGTGGGTCTGCCCGCCCTGAAGAAACGCATCCACCGCGCCAGCAGCCTCATCGTCACCGAGGACGCCGACATGCCCGCCCGATCCGATGTGGCTGCCGACAACCCCGTGCCGGTTCCCCCGTTCTGGGGAACACGAATCGTCAAGGGCGTTCAGTTGGGTGACTATGCGTCGTTCCTTGACGAGCGCGCGACGTTCATGGGCCAGTGGGGTTTGAAGCCCAGTCGTGCCGAAGACGGCGCCTCATACGAGGAACTCGTCGAAACCGAGGGTCGCCCGCGACTGAGGTACTGGCTTGACCGGATCCTCGCCGAGGGAATCATGGATTCGTCCGTCATCTACGGATATTTCCCCGCAGTGTCCGATGGCGATGACATGATCATCCTGCACCACGGCGACGACAAGGACGGTGTTTTGGGTGCAGCCGGAATCTTGGCACCCGATGGCGGCAGCGCCGGTCCAATTGGCGCCGAGCGACTGCGATTCTCGTTCCCCCGTCAGCGGCGTGACCGCCACCTGTGCCTGTCAGATTTTGTGCGTTCACAGGATTCGGGCCAGGTCGATGTGGTGGCATTCCAGCTGGTCACGGTCGGTGCGACGGTCGACAATTTCACCGCGCAGATGTTTGCGAACAACCAGTACCGCGACTACATGGAGCTCAACGGCTTGGCCATGCAGTTGACCGAGGCGCTCGCCGAGTACTGGCATTCGCGGGTCCGTGCCGAGTTGGGTTTCAGCGCCGAAGAGCCCGCTGACCTCGCCGGCATGTTCAAACTGGATTACCGTGGCGCCCGTTTCAGCCTGGGTTACCCTGCGTGCCCCGAGATGGAGGACCGCCGCAAGGTTGTCGAACTGTTGCGTCCCGAACGTGTCGGTGTCGTGTTGTCCGAGGAACTACAATTGCACCCCGAACAATCCACGGACGCCATCGTGTTCCACCACCCCGAGGCAAAGTACTTCTCGGTCTAACGCCGGACAGCAACCTTGGCGCGGGATAGGGCAGCCAGAATCATGGGTCCTGCCACGATGATTCCGATGGTGGTGGTGAGGGCGCGGACCGTGTCCCAGGTCAGCGTTGATGTCACCAGTGTGTACACGGCGAAGTGTTCCAGATTCACGGTCAGGTCACCTCCGGGAACGTATCCGATGCTGGCGGTAGTGCCCACGGCGAACGGCCAAAACCACAGGTTCATGATGGCGCCGAACAGGTACGAGGCGATGATGCCGTAGCCGACGAGCATGGCGGTTTCGGCGACAATCCGGCTGCGGCCGTGAAGTACACGAAGGCGCGGCAGAAGACCCGCACCCGCACCAACCCAACCGGCCGCGAACATCTGGAATGCCGTCCATGGTCCGATACCGCCCATGATGATTCCCGATCCCAGGATGGTGAGCATTCCCAGCACGAGCCCGAACCGGGCGCCAAGAGCGTAGCCCGCGAGGATCAGGACGATGAATACGGCCTCGAGCCCGCCCACGCCGGTTCCTCCGATGCGCACCGCCGCACCCACAGCAGCCAGCACGCCGAGCAGGGCGATGGTGTGGGCGCTGCGCAGGTGGGTGTCCAGCAACAGTGCAGTGATAACCGCGAGCACGGGCACCAATGCCACGGCGATTGCGGGTGCCGCCAGGTCACCATCGTCGATGTGCGCGGTCGTAAACAGGGGCCACGCAAAGGCGCCGACGGCACCGATGCTGGCGAGAATCAGGGGTGCATGGTGCACCCAGTACGTGTGTGGTGTGCTGTGAATGGCCGATTGTGTGGTCATGCGTGAACTCCGGCGCTGGCGACGGTGCGCTCGTCGACCGATTCACGAGTGGGCATGGGGATGATTGCGGCGCCCAGTTGGGACACAAATTCTGTGTCGTGTGTGGCGATGGTCACGAGACGGTGTGCCGAGTTGTGGTGCAGTAGCTCGACGATTCGACCGCGGGTGATGGCGTCGAGACCACGAGTGGGTTCGTCCACCATGAGGTGTTCGGGGTTGTGTGCAGTTTGGATGGCGAGTGCAACGAGCAACTGTTGGCCGGTTGACAGGTCGTGGGGGTGTTGTTGGGGTGAAATCGAACCGTCAGAGATCGTGCGAATGCGATCCCACGTTGTTCCACGTGGCAGTCGGCGCGCACGGTCGTTGAGCGCGCAATCCGCGGCAACGGTGGTGGTCAGCAGCAGGTCGGCGGCGCGTTCGGGAACGAGCGCGATTGCGGGATCGGCCGCAGCGGCACGGGACAGCACAGTCGTTTTGCCCACGCCGTTGGGGCCCAGGACGGCCCGCAGGGAATTGATCGGCACAGGGGCGGTGTCCGCAAAAAGGGTGGGCTCGCACAGTTCGCGTCCGCCGATGCGTGCCCGCCCGTCGGACAGTCGGACCACCGTGGTGGCCAGTTCGTGAAGCCGTGCGGTGCGGTGTTCGCTGACGACCACCGCGATGTTGGTGTGTTCAGTTATTCGAGTCAGCGCGGACACCACGGTGTCACGTGCGATGTCATCCAGATCGGCCAACGGTTCATCGAGAATCATCACGGTCGGTTGGACGACGAGTGCTGCGGCAATGGCGACCATGGTCGCCTCGCCCGACGACAGGGATGCGGTGCTGCGCTGCAGCAGGTGCGTGATTCCCAATTCCGTGGCAATGGTCGCCGCACGATAGTGGGCTGCATCGAGTTCACCGCCGGACAGTTCCGCCGAGATAACCAGCTCGTCCGTGACAGTTTCCGCGATAAACGAGGTGCGCGGGTCTTGGGGGACAAAACCCACAAAATGTGCGGTATCACGGGGTGGCGTGGCAAGCCGGTCGACTGCCCCCACATGCAGGACGCCGGTTTGGGTGCCACCGTCGATGTGCTGGAATTGACCGGCCAGCGCCCGCAGCAGAGTGGTTTTGCCCGAACCCGTGTCGCCGGTAACCAGGGTCACACTGCCAGGCGTGCAGCTGAGGTCCATTTCGCCAATGATCAATTGATCGCCATGAAAGAGGCTCAGCCGACGCGCCTCGACCGGGAATTCGCACATGCCGGTCGCCCGATTCGAGGCGTGGCCGAACCCCCTCGATTCCATGGCCGCACCGGTGGTTAATGCCAATTCCACACTGCGGGTCACCACGGCAGACACGACCAGTGAGGCTGCACGGATTCCGCGCACGCCTCGAAGTCGTGCACTGTGTCGGACTGTGCCGACCGAGGCAACTACCGAGGGGAATGCCGACAGCATGATTCCTAACGCCGTCAGAATCGAACGCCCGTGAACACTGTGGCGCAGAACCCGCAGAATTCGGCGGAAGTCGACGAACGCCAGAAGGGATCCCCAGGCGACGAGGAACATCGCCACGGGAAATGCGCCGACGGCCGCAGCCCACAGTCCCTCGACACTTACTGGGCCCCCGAGCGTGACGGTGGACAGGGGGTCCGGAAGTCGCATCACCGGGACGTTCCACAACACGGTCTCGCCGCCCGCGCCATTGAACACGGAACGGTACACCAGCCGCAGCGTCACAAAAATTGCCGCACCCCACAGCGCGAACCGCAGCGGTCGCGGGTCAAAGCTGCGGCGACGAGTCATAGGACGAGGTTAGCTGGCAGGAGTGGGGGTCGCACCGGCTGTGCTGAACATGAAACCGAGTGCGTCACCGGGGCCGACCAGCTGGGTGGTCACGCCCTCCATTGCATACGCCCACTCGGGTGCGTCGGGGGTGGAAATCCACATTGCCCAATAGGCAAATGCGGGGGGCATGGTGGCGCAGGTTTCGAGGTAGGGGTCTTCACCTTCGACAGTGAACTCTTCCGTGGCGGAGGGTTGTCCATCGATGCGGCAGATAACCGCGTCGCCGTAATCG
>JBEEON010000094.1:0-18221 GCA_041191625.1 Actinomycetota bacterium
AGCCTGTTCCCCGGCATGGAAATCCTCGACCACCATGCATTCCGCCTCACCCGCAACGAGGACATGGAGATTGACGAGGATGAAAGCGAAAACCTGATCCAAGCGCTCGAGGCCGGACTCTCGCGTCGCCGATTCGGCGAACCCATTCGCCTGGAAATCAGCGCCGACATGGACGACGTCACCCTGGGACTGTTGGTACGCGAGCTGGGACTCGACGACGACGAGGTGTACCGCCTGCCCGGCATCCTCGGCCTCGACTCGCTGTTCGAAATTTCGGGCATCCGTCGCCCCGAACTGAAATTCCCCAAGCAGGTGCCCACCACGGTGGCCGCGTTCCAGCCGCTGGAAGCCGGCGGGTCGGCCAACATTTTCAAGGCCATGCGCGGCGGAGAAGTGCTCGTTCACCACCCGTATGAGTCCTTCGCCACCAGCGTGCAGGCCTTTATCGAACAGGCCGCAGCCGACCCCCAGGTGCTGGCCATCAAACAGACGCTGTACCGCACCAGTGGCGATTCACCCATCGTGCAGGCCCTGATCGCCGCCGCAGAATCGGGCAAGAGCGTGCTCGCGCTCGTCGAACTGAAAGCACGTTTTGACGAGCAAGCAAACATCAAGTGGGCGCGAAAGCTCGAAAAGGCGGGCGTGCACGTGGTGTACGGACTCGTCGGGCTGAAAACCCACTGCAAGCTCACCCAGGTAATCCGACGCGAAAAATCGGGCGAACTGGGCTACTACTCGCACATCGGAACGGGAAACTACAACCCCAAAACCAGCCGACTCTACGAAGACCTGGGGCTGTTCACCACGTCCGTCGAAGTGGGCGGCGAACTGACCCGGTTGTTCAACGAACTCAGCGGCTACGCCATCGAAAAGAAATTCAAACGACTGTTGGTGGCACCACGGTATTTGCGATCAGGGCTGCTGAAACTTGTTGCCAAAGAAACCGAGGCGGCCCTCGCCGGCGAACCCGCCGGAATCCGCATCAAAGTCAACTCGCTGGTCGACGAAACCATCATCGACGCACTGTACAAAGCCAGCCAGGCGGGCGTGCGCATCGACGTATCCGTGCGCGGAATCTGCTCGCTGATCCCCGGCCGCCCCGGACTGTCCGACAACATCCGAGTGCACAGCATCCTGGGACGATACCTCGAACACTCCCGCATCTTCTCATTCCACAACGGCGGCAAACCCATCGTGTACATCGGGTCGAGTGACATGATGCACCGCAACCTCGACCGACGCATCGAAGTGCTCGTGCGACTCGAGGCACAAAACCACATCGAGTATGTGGAAAGATTGCTGGACCTGCACATGAGCGACACCGCATCGACATGGGTATTGGGAAGCGATGGGGCCTGGGCCCGCCGAACCGGCGACGCACTGGTCGACGTACAAAACCACGTCATGCACGAAACCGAAATCCGAAACCGAATGGGAGCGATCCGATGATCCCCGCAGGCGCCATCCTGGCAGCCGGCGCCGTGTGCTGGAAGGTAGTTGACGGCGAAGTCCGCATCCTTCTCGTGCACCGCACGCAGCACAAAGACATTTCGATTCCGAAGGGCAAGCTGGACGCCGGCGAAACCCTGCCCGAAACTGCTGTGCGCGAAATACGGGAAGAAACCGGGCTCGACATCGTCTTGGGGCCGTCGCTGGGTGGAGTCGAATACAAACTCCCCGGCAACGGAAAAAACAAGTACGTGCACTACTGGGCGGCCGAAGTGGACCCCACCAAGGCGGAACGCAGCCCGTTCACCTCGAACGACGAAATCTATGCGCTCGAATGGGTCAGCCTCGCCAAGGCGGCCACCCGACTGTCGTATTCACACGATGTGGGTCTGATTCGCCGATTCGAAAAGCTGGTCAAGGCGGGGCTCGCCCGCACCACCCCGTTCATCGTGGTGCGCCACGGCAAGGCGGTGCCCGCGTCGAACTGGGACGGCCCCGACTCGACCCGCCCGTTGCTGCACGCCGGAATCGAACAATCCCGCGCCATTGCCGGCGGGCTCGCGTCGTACGGTGTGACCACGATCTATTCGTCACCCGCGTCGCGCTGTGTGAACACCATCGGTCCCGTCTCGTATGTGAGCGGCGCCGACGTGAAAATCACCAACAAGGTGGCACAGGACAAGTACGACCCCACCGGTGAACTCCCCGAACTGTTTGTGACAAAGCGTCTGCGCAAAAGCGAGCCCATCATCGTGTGCTCGCACGGGCCCGTGATCCCCCAGATTGTGCAGTCACTGGTCGAAGCGACAGGGTCCGACATCACACCGGGCGTCCGCCGTTCGGCAGCACTGGGTACCGGCGATTTCTCGGTGTTCCACATCGGTCACACCGCAAAGGGTGAACCCCGATTGGTGTCCGTCGAAACGCACGAAGCGCCGTAAATCTGAGGCGTCGGGCCGTGGGTACGCCTCACGGCAAGCGGTCGCTCTAGGCGACGATTTTAAATGGAACCCGGGGTATCCAACACGGCCCGACACTGCAATTGTACCCGCCGCAGGGACTGGGCTAGCAGGAATTTGCCCAGCGACGGGACCGCCCTGGCGAGCCTCGACGTTAACGCAGGGCCGACGGAGACTGACGTGCCAACGCGGCACAGGCCGAGAAATCGACGGCAAATCCGGCGAGAACCGCGGCACGATGAGTGCGCTCGGTGGACTGGGTTGCGACGGGATCGTGGGCAGCCAACAATCGGGACGGGTCGTCGAACGGTGAACCCGCCTCGTCGTCCGCCTGATGCGCCAACGTCACCAGACCGTGTGCACTGATCCGACAATACGAGGCAGCACGATCCAACGCCGTCGGCAGATCGCCCACAAAAACTCCGGTCAGGATCTCGTCCGCCAGGTCCTTGACCTCGTCCGGGCCGGTCGGCTGGGGTGCGCCCACGACCACGCCGTCAATACTGGGAATACTGAAACCGGCGCGAAAACTTTCCGCCGCCACACCAGGGTCCGACACGATGCTGGCGTGCACCACATACAACCGCCACAGGGCGCCGGGCAGGGAATGAGCCGGGGCCGACGCCCACAGTTCCGCCAATTCGTCCACACCGTGGTCGCGCGTAAACGACACCAACCGCTCCACCACCTCGGGGTCGGCGCCGGCACGCACCCGAGACACCAACGCTGCCGCCGTGTCATGCGCGACCTGCAACCGCAGGGCGGGATCGTGGTCGCCCACAAAGTTGTCGAACGCTGCGGGCTCGAACAACACGGGACGCCGAGGCTGTTTACGCATTAGTCAAGGGTAACCGTTACGGTCCAGCTACCAGCAGGTGCGCCGCAATCCCCCGATGGTCGGTTCCCGCGATGGACACAAACTCGGTCCCCGCGACCTGGACGCCCTCACCCACCAGTACATGGTCGAGGCTCAACACCGGCAACGGCAACGGGTCGTTTGGCCAGCTGGTGCGCTGGAAAAACCAGCTCGTCTGCTCGGCCGCATCGGTCAGACCGGTATCCCGCACCCAATCAAACGGGGGCAAACCCCGGGACGCGTTGAAGTCGCCGGCCAACACCAGCGCAGCCTCGGAGTTGGTCGCATGCGCCTGCACGAACCGTTGCAGCGCGGCATGGTCCGCAGCCCACAGGTCGCGACGGGCGAGCGGCGAATACATGTGCACCCCGACGATATCGATGGTGCGACCCTCGATCACCGTCTCTGCGGCGAGCACGGGGAACGTCTCGGTGGGAACCCGGCGGGTATTCGTCAACGGGGTTTTGGACCAAATGTCTTGGCCACTCAACCAGGTCTCGTCGTCGACAACATAGGAATACGGGTACAGCTCGGCGAGCCCCGCCTGCACATATCGTTCACGGATCATCGCATTCATCTCGCTGAGCACCACCACATCGGGGTCGGTCTGCTCAATCGCCGCCATCAGGCTGTCCGTCTCGGCGGAACCCACATAGGCGTTCAACGACAGCACGGTGATCGCAGCACCCGACGTCGCGGCCGGATCGGTTTTCGCCGAAAAATTGGGGTACACGTGGAAGTGGTTCGCCGACAGCAGGGCAATGATCACGGCGATGCCCGCATAGATCACCGCGCGCGAAACCAACGCCAGAACCATCACCAGCACCGCCGCCGCCACGATCCAGGGACCCAAGGCGGTCGCCAGCACAGTGACCGTCGAAATGTCCGGCGCCACCACGGTGGCAGCAAACCAGGCGCCCACCACAATCAGACCCGCCAGGCTCGTGGCGCGCATCATTCGACGATTCAGGGACTTCACCGTTCCACGTTAGCTCACGCAGATAAGCGGACGCTTAACTGTTGTGGCGCCTCGGCACGAAGGGCGCAGCTGCCAAGTCAGTGGCCGTCAGACCCCTCCAATAGTTCGGTAGTATTGAAGCTTCAGGGGCCTCTAGCTCAGTTGGTAGAGCAACGGACTTTTAATCCGTGGGTCGTCGGTTCGAGCCCGACGGGGCCTACTTCACCAAAGAAACGCAACCAGATTGCTGGCCTTCAGGCCCAAAGGCCCCTTCCTGGGCAATCTATTGTGACTACTCTTCGAGTAAGATTGCGGAAACGCCCAGAATCCAACACTGTGTGCGAGAAAGCGAAAACCTCACGATGAAGAAATTCACTGCTGCCGCGGTCGCAGCCCTGTCCTCCGTCGCCTTGATGGTGTCCCCTGCCGTAGCAACCGGCACTTTTGGCGACCTGCAGACCCTGAACCCTAACGGCGGAACCAACGCCACCGACGGTATCCAGATCAACTATGCGGCCGGAAACGTGCAGGTTATTCGTAATGGCCTCGCCCAGATTTATCCCGCCCAGAACGACGTGGACGAATACCCCCTCGATTACTGCGGCACCGGAATCCTGCCGGACCCTGAAACGATTGGTTGCGTCAGCAGCTCATTCATCGTGAGCCTCGAACAGACGATGGGTGACTACACCCACACGTTTGGCACACTCGACCCCTACACGTCACTTCCCTCAAGCCCGATCGACGCCAGTGCCGACGGCACGGGTCACGAATGGTTGCAGGTCACCTCGGACAAGACCACCCAGCCTGATGGCAGCGGCACCATTCACTCGGTGCTGTCATACCCCGGCTTTGACTTCTGCGACAACGGATGCTCGGGCGACCTGACTCTGGACGTCGTCATGGAATACACCTTCCCTAACCAGTACTACACGGTCACCACCGACGTGGACTTCGTGGTGAACTCGGGCGACATCAGTGCCAGCGACTGGGAAGCCCGCGTGTTCTATTACCAGGACTCGACCCTCAGCGGCCTCGATGAAGGAAACCAGTTCCTGCGCACCGATTCCGACGGCAACACCCTGTTCGGTGTGATTCGCCCCGACGGCATCGCCCTCGAAGGTGTTCGCACCCATGCCGGCAGCCCCATCCACTACTTTGCTGGTGATTACGCTTGCCCCGTCGACGATCAGGCAGACTTCTGCCCTGAACCCGATTTTGGTGGCTGGGTTCTGACCGGAGCCGACCTGCCCGACGTGATCGACCCCGCAGAGGACATTGACAATGGTTTCACCGTCCAGGGTGGAGACGAGGTACACCTGTCGGGTCTCGCAGCAGCGGCCGAATCGACTTCGACCTTTGACCTGTTGTTCATGGAATGCCCCGCCGGCACCAGTGACCCCACGAACTGCATCGAAACGAACGGTGAAGAAGCCGAACTGGCATCGACCGGAACTAACGCCGAAACCCTCGTCGGATTCGGTTCGGCTGCAGCCCTGCTGATCGCAGCAGGTGTGGCCGTGACCCTGATTCAGCGTCGCCGTCAGGCCATCCGCTAGTCAGCACATCTCTGGCCGTTGGCTCAGACCCGCCGCGGGTCTGGGCCAACGCTTTTTCAGGTCTAGGATTACTATCCGTGAACGAAAAGTTAAACAGCAAACGCCTCTTCCTGGGCAAGCGCCTTTCCACCCGGAAGCTCGAAGGCGAGCTGCTGCGCAAGACCATTGCGCTTCCCATCTTTTCGAGCGACCCGCTGTCGTCCGTGGCGTACGGCCCGCAGGAACTGCTCATGATCCTCACCGTGGGTGCAGTCGGCGGTGTTTCGGCTCTGATGTTCGCGCCGTGGATTGCGGCCGTCGTCGTCGCGCTGCTCACGATTATCGTTCTCAGCTATCGCAAAGTCATCAAGGCGTACCCTTCGGGCGGCGGCGACTATGAGGTTGCAAAGGTCAACCTGGGCGAGCGCCCGGCCGTAATCGTCGCCAGCGCACTGCTGATCGACTATGTGATGACCGTTGCGGTATCAATTGCCGCCGGCACCGACAACCTGATTTCGGCGTTCCCCGCCATCGCGGAATTCCGTATCGAAATCGCCGTCGGTTTCATCCTTTTCCTGCTGGCCATGAACCTGCGCGGTGTGCGTGAATCCGGTGTGGCCTTCGCCATCCCCACCTACCTTTTCATCGGATCCGTCCTCGTCATGTTTGCGACCGGACTGGTCCGCATGTTCGTGTTCGGCGAAGACCTGCTGGCACCCAGCTCGACCTACGCCGTCCAGGTGGAACAAGACTTGACCGCCGCACCGCTTCTGCTGGTGTTCCTGTTGTTGCGTTCATTCGCGTCGGGATCCGCCGCGCTGACCGGTGTCGAAGCCATCGCCAACGGCGTGCCCGCATTCCGTGAGCCCAAGGTCAAAAACGCAAAGATCACCCTGTCGTGGATGGGCATCACCGCCATCACCATGTTCACCGGAATTGTGTTCTTTGCTCTGACGACCGGAGTGCAATACATCGAGAACGCCGAAGCTCAGCTGACCGGTGCCGACCTCATTGCGTTCAATGAAGGCCCCCAGTTGAGTGTCATCGCGCAGCTGGGTATCGCCATTTTCGGCAACGGCGCCATCATGTTCTTTGTGCTGCAGGCCGCGACCGCCGCGATCCTGTTGCTCGCCGCAAACACCGCGTTCAACGGATTCCCCCTGCTGGCCTCGGTGCTCGCAAAGGACTCCTATGCCCCCAAGTCACTGCTGACCCGCGGTGACCGCCTCGTCTATTCCAACGGCATGCTATCGCTGACCGCCGCCGCCCTGGTGATGGAACTCATCTTCCAGGCGGACGTCACCCGACTGATCCAGCTGTACGTGCTCGGTGTATTCACCTCGTTCACGGTCGGCCAAATCGGCATGCTGCGTCACTGGAAGCGTGGACTCGCCGACGGCAGCATCGATCCCCGCGAGGCCCGCAGTGGCCGCATCATCAACGGCATCGGTGCCACACTGACCGCCATCGTCCTCGTCATTGTGACCGTCACCAAATTCACCGAAGGCGCCTGGATGGTGTTCGCCATCGCAATCCCCCTGTACTGGGTCATGTGGAACACCAAACGGTATTACCTGACCATCGACAACGAGATCGCGCTAGACGACCGCACCGTGTTCGGCGCCGAAGGCGACTATGCGGTGGTGCTCATGGACAAGCTCAACAAGCCGCAGCTGAAGGCCTTGGACTATGCGCTGTCCAGCAAACACACCCGACTCGACGTCGTACACGTCGCCGTCGACCCGGCACGCGCCGCCGCATTCACCAAGGAGTGGAAGAAGTACGGCGTCAAGGTGCCGCTGAAAATCATCGAGTCACCGTTCCGCGAATTCTCGGCACCGCTGATCGAATACTTGGAAGAACACCGCCGCCGCAACGGCAACGAACGCATCTCGGTGTACATGCCGAAATACATCGTGGGTCACTGGTGGGAGCACGTGTTCCACAACCACCGCGCCAACCGCATGAGCCGCCGACTGCTGTATGTGCGCGGTGTCATGATCACATTCGTACCGTGGCGACTGGAATCTGCTGAAAAGTTCAACCCGTTCGACCGCAAGCCGCTGCCCGGTGATGATCGACGCGGGGACGTGGTGCGCCCACCGGTTCGCGCCCACCACGACAAGGCCAAGGCCCGCAACGCGACATACGTGATCGCGGCAGACGACGAAACGGACTAGGCCCCTACCAGCAGACAACACGAACGCGCCTCACGGCGTCGGTACGTTAGTTGCAAAGTGATGCCCCTCACTCGCAAATGAGGGACATCAACAATATTCCGGTTAGAGTGTGCAGTTAGTTTGTTACTCCACGGCGACGACGGGTCACCACAGTTACAAGCCCCATCAACACCAGCGAAGCTGCAGCGAGGACCACACCACCAGCATCGGTGCCTGTGCTGGCCAGCTCCTCAACCTGTGCAGGGGTTTCTTCTTCCACAATGGGTGAAGTATCCAAGGAGTTCAGCTGCGACTCTGTGAGCGCAACGTTGTGCCAGAACCGAAGGTCAAAAACCTTACCGGACAGAATTGCTTCGTCACTGTTGCCATCTTCTCCAAAGAATCCCAACAAGGTGTGGTTGTTAATGTCCAGCCACGGAATTCCGTCCCCTCCCGAGTCAACGGTCTCGTATTCCTTGGTGAACACAGTGGAGCCCTGTTGACGGGTGTAGACGGTGAACGTGTCGTTCGAGGCATCACGGGTGACTGCGAGGTCAAGTAGATCGTTGATACCGTATCCAGTTACGCCGTCATCCAGAGGGTAGAAAGTGAATACCCACGCGCCATCGTCGTAGAGGTAGAAACCGTTGTCACTGTTGAGGTTTTGGTAGTCGATGATCTTGTTGTAGCTGTCGCCCGTCGACGGGGTGTTGATTTGGAACTTCAAGAAAATCGTGTAGCTGTCACCGATATCAGTCGAAGGGTTGTACGTAAATCCCCCACCATACTGATCGTCAGTTGAGGTCCATTCCCAATATCCGTCGCCAGCTGATGTGCCATAACTCGAAGCGGTGTTACAGGGGCCCGATCCGGTGCATGTTGAACCATAAGGTGTTACCACAGTGGAGCCGTTAGATTCGACGAGGGAGCCATCGAAGGTGAAAATGTCGTCCGCTACGGGAGTACTCGTTGCCGATGCAGGCACAGCGGTTGTCAATGCAGCAAGAGCAATGATGCTCGCAGTAGCAAGTTGTGTGATTTTCAATTCACGCCTTCCAAGTTTTTGCTCTTTAGTGTCACAAATTATTCTAGGGGAACCGCCCACCAGCCTGCCAGCACCCGGGCTGTTGCGGCGGGGTCGTCTTCGTTGGGGCAGTGCCCGGTGCCCGGGATCACACTGAGTGTCGCGCCCAGACTGTCGGCCATAGCGGCCTGCAGGCCGTGGGGCCAGGCGTCGTCGTGTTCACCGCGCACCACGTGGACGTCAAGGTCGGTCGCCGCGACGGATGACACGATCGAGGGCTCGGACAGCAGGTGACGGGCGTGGGTGATGACCGACCGCTTGTCGCTGGCATGCCACCGCGCAATCCGGGTGTCGAGCATGGGAAGGTTCGCATTGCTGGCGGCGCGGTCGAGTTCCCATAACTCTGCCATGGTGCCGTTTTCCAACACATCGATGTCGCGTTGAATGTCGGACCATTCGGGCATCCCGTGGGGCCCGCTGCAAAAGATGGTCAGAGAACGCCACAGCTCGGGGTATTCCACGGCTGCACGCTGCGCTACAAGCCCACCAAACGAGTGGCCAAACAGGTGCGGGGACTCCAGCGACAGCGCCTGAGCAATCTGGGCATGGTCGGCGGCGAGTGACCCAATCGTGTAGGCATCCACCCGGTCAGAATGATCGGATTCGTGCTGCCCACGGTTGTCAGATGTCACCACTCGGAAACCCTGCTCAGCGAGGATCGGACCGATGAACGAAAAGTCTTCCTTGCTGCCGGTGTAACCGTGAATCATCAGCACATCGGCGATACGCACCTCGGGCTCGTACACTGTCACCGCGAGTTCGCCGTCGCGAATCCGAATTTTCATGTCAGACCTCCTGTGCGGAAAGTCTATGCCGAGGATTCACAAGCAGTAGAGACCCTCACGAATGCAACAAATTACTGTTTTAGTAATTTCGTAATTTTTGATAGAATTCGCCTCAACACACTCTTTTCCAACGCCGTGACGAGATACGCAACCATACTCACGGTTCGGAATTTCGTTTGACCGCCACAGGAGGATCTAGCCCCATGAGTAATGTCATCCGGACGCCCAAAGCCACCGCCACTCGGAGTCGCCTTCTGTCATTTGCTATCCGGGAATTCGCTCGGGGTGAATTTCACTCCGTGTCGATCGCAGAAATTGCGCGAGAAGCCGGTTTGACCCCGCAGGCCGTGTACCGATACTTCAAGGGAAAAGATGACCTGTATCGTGCAGCAATCGAATTCGACGTCCAAACAATCCAAAAAGCCGTACTTGCCGAAGTAGCGGACCACCCACTCCCCGTTCTCACTGGCGAAATGTGGCGAGTTTATTCACGCCACGTCGACAATCACCCACTCGCAAAAATGATCATCACATCTCGCAACCACGACAAGCTCAGCCTCGTCTCGGGGCTTCCCAGTTCGCAGGCAATTTTTCAACAAATTTCACGGGAGCTTACCGTAGCACAACACCATGGGATTGTTCGCGGCGACATTGACGTGGAAATGACCATGGAATGTGCAAAATACATTTTCTCATTCGTGTCACTGCCCCTTCTCTATGAAGGAAAACTAAACACTCAGGAATGGCTCCGAGTCACATATTTGTTCACCAGCTCGATTTTCTACCCCATGCCCGACCTGCAGAAGCCCGGCGGGCTGGACGAAATCAACGCCAAAATGGCAGCACTCGCACAGACAATGAGCTCGTGACCGCGGCCGTAACCACCTGGGTTGACTCGGGCAACCTCGGAACCGCCTCGGAATCGAACCCGCTCATCGTGCTATTGCACGGCTACGGGTCCAACGAAAGAGACCTTCCCGGCCTCGTCTCGTGGCTGGGAACGCACAACCCGTGGGTGTCGCTTCGCGCACCGTTTGCACTCGAACACGGGGGCTTTGCATGGTTCCCCATCACCACCCCGCTGAACCCGTCGGCCAGCGACCTCGACACGGCCACCACCGCCGTGTGGGGGTGGATTGACCAACACGTCGACCCGCTCACCCCCTTGATTGTGATCGGTTTCTCGCAGGGCGGAATGATGACCACGCAGTTGTTGCGCACCCGACCGGAACGCATCGTCCGCGCCGCAGTCCTCGCGGGATTCGCCACGGCCATCCCCCAAATCGGCGACGAGGCGCTTGCCGCCCGTCGACCTGCCGTGCTGTGGACGCGTGGCACCGCCGACACGATCATCACCGACGACGCCAACGACCGCACTCGGACAGTGTTGTCGCAACTGTGCGACCTGAACGAACGCACCTATCCAGGACTGGGCCACTCCGTCGACGAACGCGTGCTCGCCGACGTCCGCGACTACCTCGCCTGACTCGCCCTCGCCGCCCGCTTCGCGAGCCAACTCCCCGTCACGAACCAAGCACCAGTTATGACGCTCAACCAGACGACCAGAGCATCTGAATAAACCAGCCAAACCGGAAATTTGGCCCATGCCACGAGGCTGACGACAACCGTTGTCGCTACCCAACTGACCGTCATGCTAACGACAGTGGGGAGAGAACTGAAGCTTGCAACTGCAACAAATATCGCGAAGGCAATCAACACTAGGCCGCACAAAATTATGGGATAGATGGAAGCTGCGAACAATCCTCCGGCCACGCTAGAGCCGATAGACCAGTAGATCGCAGTCAACGTCGTCGCGGCGAAGGCAACGAGGGGCGCTGACTTTGCGAGCCCGATCAGCACATGACGATTAACTTTCCTCACAAATCACACCCTACCCCTGATTATCGGATAAAGCTTTGTTAGGACAAAGTGCCTAGACTGTGAGTATGTCGCACACGTCACCCGCCACACTGCACCTGCCCGAGCCCCACACCATCGACCCCGCATCGGTTCCGAGCCTTCGGTGGGGAATCATGGGAGCGGCAGGCATTGCACATTCGTTTGTTTCGGGGGTAACCCAACACACGACCCAACAAATCGTCGCCGTCGCCTCGCGCACACCGGGCAAAGCGGCAGAGTTTGCTGCCCAATATGGGCTCGAGTCGCACGACAACTATGAGGACCTGCTGTCGCGTGACGACATCGACGTCATCTACATCCCCACCCTGCCCTCGCAGCATCGCGATCACGCACTGCTGGCTATCGCCGCCGGGAAGCATGTGCTCATCGAAAAGCCCATCGCCTTGGACCCTGCAGAGGCTCGCGAAATCTTTGACGCGGCCCGCGACGCCGGAGTGCTCGCAATGGAAGCCATGTGGACCCGATACTTGCCCCAATACGACGTTGTCCGACAGGTGATTGCCGCGGGAACATTGGGCGACATCGACATGGTCAACGTCAGTTTTTGCCAGGCAAACCTGGGCGCGGAACGCCTGTGGAAGAAAGGTCACGGCGACCCGTTTTTTGACATGGGAATCTATGCCGTCAGCTTTGCCCAAACGTTCCTGGGGAACCCCACAACGATCACGGCACAAGGAATTCTGAACGATGACGGAATCGAAGAAGAAGTTTCGGTCCAGCTTCACTACGCCTCGGGCGCCCGCGCATACCTCCTGGTGTCTGGTCGAGCCGCGGTGCCCTTGATTGCGTCAGTCGCCGGGTCGAATGCGAACCTGACCATGGGACCACAGTTCCCGATTCCCTCCAGCCTGAGCATCGCCGGCAACGACTTCTATGCCCCCGTAACCACATGGCGCGATGACAGCGGAGTCATCGGACACGACGGCCTGGGATTACAGGCCACCCACATGGCGGGGTTCATTCGCGACGGGCTGCTGGAGTCACCGTTCGAATCACACGACGATTCCGTGGCGAACCTCGAGGTCTGCGCGGAAGTCATCCGACTCATCGGCGCACAAATCCACTAATAACCCGGGGAAGCCCCGCTCGAATAGGTCTTCAGGTCGGGGTGCGCGGAAACTACAGCAGATCCTCGGTGTCGCCCACCTGGTTTGCGCGGGCGCGAGCCAGACGCATCAGGCTAGACGAGGTATTCGACAGGGTGCTGGTCTGCATCTTTGCACCCAAGAACAGCACAATCAGGCTGGCCTGGGGGATGCTGCCATTAATGCTGGCAAACAACAGATACGCGAGGATCAACATGAGGCCGGCATTGGCCATCAACGCCGAAGTCTCGCCCATGCGGATGCGACCGCCGACCGCTTCCTCGGGCTTCACGAAAACTTTTTCCTTGCGGTTGTCCACAAACTTTTTCTGCACACCGAGCTGTTTGCGGAAAAAATATCCCATGATCTGAACCGACGCCAGCAGGATGATCGTGTTGACGATACCGAACTCCCACGACAGCCAGGCAAAGAACACCATGAAGACAATCAGTTTCGCGAAATCGGTCAACGAGTTCGTCAGCTCAAACGCCAGCGACCATTCCCAGTTTTCCTGCATGCGGTTACGCTTCACACCTTTGGCCTCAAAGGCGCGTTTGAAGACACGAATTTTGTAGGTTTTCTGGAAATAGTGCAACCCGCGCATCACAATAAACAAACCGAAGAAGAACACAGCCTGGGTGATCATTTCGTCGGTGGCCATCGTGGAACCGTGCATGATGATTTCGGAAAACAGTTTCGCGACCAGCAGGTCAGTGATGGGCACCATGGCCCCGAGTGCGACAAAGCTCAAGACAATCCACGAGTGACGACCCCGGGGGAACAGTTCGAGGAACGTCCTGTGCAGTTGCCGCGCAATCATGATCATGGTGTCGATGCCACTTTCCTTGGGTGTCTGCCAATTATCCCAGAATCGGTCGGCCAGGCCGTCACACACACTGCGCTCATGCGGTGCGGCGTGACGCTACCACCGGTATTCGGGCCGCAGCCTCAGCGCAGAAAAAGGCACCCATCCGGTGCTGCCCTGGACCTTTGCATACATTCGGCTGCGAATGCTGGCGATGACCTCGACCCGGGTACCCGCAGGAAGAACCACCCCACGTGTGGCCGTCGCCGTGGCGCCGAACGTCGTCGACCGGTACGTCACATATTGCTCCACCGGGTACGACGCAAGGGTCACAATCGGGCCCTCGAAATGCTCATAAATCAGCCGGGAAAGACGCTGGATCACAAACTTTTTCGCGTTGTACGACCCGATGACCGACACCAGGTACGTGGTCGTGGGGCCGCGCACAATCGCCACATCCGCTTCGACCATTCCCGTGTCGATCTTCAACTGCCCCGACTTCGATTCCACCGTCGCCGCCACATCGACGCCGCTCGAAATTCGCGCCCGCCACACCTGGGCGAGCAACAACGAATGCAGGAAAGTGGTGCTCGATGCCGACAACGCGGTGCCCGCCTCGATTCGGTACAACAAACGATTCAGGTCGGCCGTCGAAGTACGTTTGCCCAGATAGCCGCCAGCGGTGTTCAGTTGCAGGTATGTATCCGGGTACCCCTGGGCGGCGAGCTGCTGGTTCACCCAACGGTTGCCCAATTTTTCCCGAATATCGATGGAACAGTAATTATCGGACACGGAAATCATCAACTTCAGACACGTGTGGATGGTGAACCCCGACGGCAGGACGGTGCCCAGCGTGAGCACGCCCCGGTCGATCTGCCGCAAGACGAGCCACGCGTAAAAAAGTTTGATGGTCGACGCCGGCTCGGTGCGCAACCGGGAACTGATGGCCACCTGGCGTTCCTGCCCGCCCACCTCCTGCACGCTGACGGAATACCGGCCCGGCTGTGTGGCGAGGAACGCGCGAAGGCGGTCCTCTAAACCCGTGTCCACGACCGCGGCATTCGCGTAATCCACCGACGCCGCATTCGGTGCGGGCAGCAGCGCCGACGCGACAGGAGTAACACTGAGCACCGCGGCGAGCACCCCCGCCACTATGCCTCGGACAGCCCGCCTCGCCGACATCGGGCCGTTAGCTCTCGCGCCCCGGCAACACCAGACGGTCAATGTGTTCCGGTGCATAACCGCAACACCCACCGATCATCACAGCACCCGCATCCACCCATTCGGCAATCAGCGCGGGACCGGCGATGGTGACCTCGTTCGACCATGACTTGGTGACCGGATCCCAGTCCTGACCGGTGTTGGGGTACACCACAAACGGGATGTCACACTGCGACGACCGCAGCAGTTCCGTGATCAGTTCGGGCCGGGTGCAGTTAATCCCCACCGCGATGGCGTCGGGATGAGCGGCGACCAGTGCGCTGGCCTCGGCGAAGGACTGGCCCGCACAGGTTTGCAGCCCGTCGGTGCACGAATAGCTGAGCCAAAACGGGATCCCCGCATCGAGCTCGGTGAGGATGTCCAAAATGATGGCGGCCTCGGCGGTATCGGGGATTGTCTCGATGGCCAGAAGGTCGGGTTCCGTGTCGATGAGGGCTTCAAGGCGGCGCGCATGGAATTCGCGAATCACCGAGTCCGGCACCCCATAGTTGCCCCGGTATTCGGAACCGTCCGCCAGCGAAGCTCCGTAGGGCCCCACGCTCGCGGCGACCAGAGTGCCTTCCGCGGCAGCCAACCGGGCCGCAACCGTGGACGCACGCAACGCATCCAGCGTCTCGGATTCGGTCCAACCTCGTGCCGCGCAGCCCTCGAACGAAAGCTGATAGGCCCCGGTGATGAGGATGTCGGCGCCCGCCTCGACGAAATCGCGGTGAGCCTGTTCGACCGCTTCGGGGTTGCTGCGCAGCAGTTCACCCGTCCACAATGCGGTGTTCAGTTCGTGACCGCGAGCGCCCAATGCCGTCGAGAGTCCGCCATCAACCTTGAGGATGGCGTGCTGTGGTGTCGTGTCGTTTTCGGCGGGCATGCTCTCAGTGTAGGTGTGGTAATTGGTGGGATGACGTCACGAAAGTTCACACTCCGACACGATTGACGGGAATTAGGGACGATGGAAACATGTCCGCATCACCGTCACCTCACGCCGCCACCATCGATTCGTTGGGGGTCGAATCGCGTCTGTTCGCGCCGTCCGCCGAATTCAGTGCGCTGGCCAACATCGATGCGAACGAACTGCAGCGACTGCGCGCAGCGGCGAGCGCCGATCCGGTTGCGTTCTGGGAGCAGCAGGCACACCGCCTCGACTGGCATCGCGGCTGGGATTCCATCCACACGTGGGAACCGGCCGGGCCGTTGCGGGACTCGGACGGTTTGCCGCTGACGACACCGGACGGGGAGCCCGTGTTGAGCGTTCCCCACGCGACATGGTTTTCGGGTGGTCAGCTGAACGTCGCCGTGAACTGCGTCGACCGGCACGTGGCGGAGGGCCGTGGTGACACTGTGGCTTTCCATTTCGAGGGTGAACGCGGCGATCGCGAAACCGTCACCTATGCCCAACTTCAGCAGCGGGTGGCTCAGGCCGCAAACGCACTGACCGCTCTGGGCGTCGGGAAAGGCGACCGGGTTGTCGTGTACATGCCCGTGCTGATCGAGACCGTGGTCGTGACCTTGGCTATCGCCCGTATCGGGGCGATCCATTCGCTGGTGTTTGGCGGGTTCTCGGCCGAAGCACTGCGTTTCCGGGTGCAGGACACCGGCGCCAAACTGTTGGTCACCACCGACGGCCAGTTCCGTCGCGGTGTTGCCGTACCCGTCAAACCCATTGTCGATTCCGCAGTCGCGGGCATCGAGGGCCTGGAGCACGTGCTGGTGGTGCGCCGAACCCATGCGGCACCCCACGAGTTCGAGTGGACCGACGGCAGGGACGTGTGGTGGCACGACGTGGTCGATACGGCACCCACCGAGCATGATCCCGAATACTTTGACGCGGAAACACCGTTGTTCATCATGTACACATCGGGCACCACGGGAAAACCGAAAGGTGTCGTGCACACCTCGGGCGGATACCTCGCGCAGGCAGCGTGGAGCCATTGGGCCCTGTTCGACGCCCACCGCGACACCGACGTGTACTGGTGCACCGCCGACCTTGCATGGGTGACCGCCCACACGTACGTGATTTATGGTCCGCTGGCAAACGGTGTCACCAGTGTGATTTTTGAGGGCACACCCCTGCACCCCACACCCACACGACACTTCGACATCATCGAGCGCTTAGGTGTGACCACGTATTACACCGCACCGACACTGATTCGCACACTGATGTCTCGTTTCCCTGACGGCCCTCCCGCCGAATATTCGATGACGTCGCTGCGACTCTTGGGGACCGTCGGTGAATCGATCAACCCCGAAGCGTGGGTGTGGTTTCACGAAAAATTTGGCCGAGGACGTGCGCCGATTGTGGACACCTGGTGGCAGTCGGAATCTGGCTCTGCAATCGTGGCCCCCGTGCCGGGTGTGACCGCACTGAAGCCCGGTTCGGCGACCCAACCCATCCCCGGTGTCACCGTTCGGGTCGTGAATGATGACGGTGTCGACGTGCCCCGCGGCTCGGGAGGTTACATAGTCATCGATGGCACCTGGCCGTCAATGGCTCGCAGCGTATGGGGCGACGAGGCTCGCTACCGTGACTCGTATTGGGCAAAGTTTTGGCGCCAAGGGTATTTCCTTGCGGGCGACGGGGCGAAGGTCGACGAGGACGGTTACATCTGGCTGCTGGGCCGGGTCGACGATGTCATTAACGTATCCGGCCACCGGCTCTCGACGATCGAAATCGAGTCCGCACTGGTAGCCCACCCCGATGTCGCCGAAGCCGCGGTCGTGGGCGTATCGGATCCCACCACAGGCCAAGCGATTGCCGCGTTTGTGGTTCCGTCGCGGCACCGACCCGACACGTCGGCCGATGACGAACACGAATGGTTGCGCCTCACCGCCGAATTTGATGCTGTGCTGCGACGCCATGTGGGCGAACAGATCGGGCCCATCGCCCGACCCCGGGACGTGCTGGTTGTCCCGGACGTGCCCAAAACCCGTTCCGGCAAAATCATGCGACGACTGCTCGTCGATATTGCCGAAGGACGCGAACTGGGCGACATCACCAGCCTGCAGGACGACACAGTACCCGCACGAATCGCACGGATCGCGGCCGCTCGCTAGCTGGTCGGAATCCGCGAATCGTCACCCAACTGGTGCCACGTGCGGTTGTGATACACCAACGGAGTTTCAGACGGTGCGACCTCGGGAAGTGACGCTTCGAGCGCGTGAACAGCGACGACAGTGGACTCTCCGACACGCAACTGTTCGATAATTTCGCCGCGAATTCGCACCTCGGCTTCGGGGAAATATGGTTCGCCGGTCGACATCCGAGTCCAACGTTCCGTGTCGGCAAAACGGTCGACACCACTGGTCGCACCCAGTCGCGCCAACGGCAAATTGTCTGCAGCCAGCATGTGGACGACCACGGTTCCCGCACGCAGAATCGTGGCCGAAGCGGACGCACGATCCGACAGA
>JBEEON010000095.1:0-3546 GCA_041191625.1 Actinomycetota bacterium
GCGGAATACGAGATCGGTGTCATCACGGACAAGGGTTTCCCCGGCTATTACCTGGTGGTGGCGGACTTTATCCGTTGGGCGCGGACCAACGGCATCCGTGTGGGGCCTGGTCGTGGTTCGGGTGCGGGTTCGATTGCGGCCTACGCAATGGGTATTACCGACCTTGACCCGCTCGAACACGGCCTGCTGTTTGAGCGTTTCTTGAACCCCGAACGCGAATCTCTTCCCGACTTCGATATCGACTTTGGTCCCCGACGTCGTGACGAGGTCAAGCATTATGTGACCGAGAAATACGGCAGCGACCACGTCGCTCAGATCGTCACGTACAACATCATCAAGGCGAAGCAGGCCTTGAAGGACGCATCCCGTGTGCTCGGCTTCCCCTATGAGTTGGGGGACCGCCTCACCAAAGCCATGCCGCCCAGCGTGCTGGGCAAGGACATGTCGCTCGGTGAGCTGTTTGACAAGGACCACTCCCGGTTCAAAGAGGCTGCAGCGTTCCGTGAGGTCGTCGAGTCGGATCCGATGGCAAAGATCGCCTATGAGACCGCTCGTGGCATGGAAAAGATTAAGCGCAATACGGGTGTGCACGCTGCCGGTGTGATCATGTCGAGCAAGCCGTTGGCGGACATCGTTCCGTTGATGATGCGCGATTCTGACGGCCAGATCATCACCCAGTTCGATTACCCCAGTTGTGAAGAGCTGGGTCTCGTGAAAATGGACTTCCTGGGTTTGCGTAACCTCGACATCCTCGATGATGCGTTGGAAAACATCAAATTGAACCGCGGTGTGGATGTGGTTCTCGAGGACCTTCCGTTTGATGATTCCGGTGTGTACGAACTGCTGTCCACGGGCGAGACCTTGGGCATTTTCCAGCTCGACTCGCCACCCATGCGCGACCTGCTGCGCAAGATGAAGCCGGACAACTTCGAGGACATTTCGGCCGTGTTGGCGCTGTATCGTCCGGGCCCCATGGGTGCGGATTCGCACAACAACTATGCGCTGCGCAAGAACAACCTTCAGGAAATCGTTCCCATTCACCCCGAGCTGAAGGAGTCCTTGGCTCCGGTGCTCGAGCCGACGTATGGTCTGATCGTGTACCAAGAGCAGGTCATGGAGATCGCACGAGTTGTGGCCGGGTACACGCTGTCACAGGCCGACCTGTTGCGTCGCGCGATGGGTAAAAAGAAGAAGGAAATCCTCGACAAGGAATTCGAGCCGTTCAGCGCGGGCATGATCGAGCGCGGTTATTCGATGGCGGCGACGAAGGCCTTGTGGGAAATCCTGGTTCCGTTCTCGGACTACGCGTTCAACAAGTCGCATTCCGCCGCATACGGTGTGGTGTCCTATTTCACGGCCTATCTGAAGGCCCATTACCCTGCCGAATATCTGGCCGCACTGTTGACGAGTGTTCGCGACGATCGCGAAAAAATGGGCATGTACATGGTCGAGGCGCGTCGCATGGGTGTGACGTTGCTGCCACCGGATATCAACGAATCGCAGATCAACTTTGCTGCGGTGGGCGAGAACATGCGTTTTGGTTTGGGCATGATTCGTAACGTCGGTGTGTCGGTGACCGAGCACATTCTCGCCGCACGCGCCGAGCACGGGGCCTACACCGGTTTTTATGATTTCCTCGGCAAGGTTCCCGTTCAGGCGCTGAATAAGCGCACTGTGGAAGCCTTGATCAAGGCGGGCGCATTCGACTCGTTTGGTGACAGTCGCCGGGCGCTTCTGGAGATTCACGAATCCGCTGTGGACGAGGCGGCCAAGGATAAACGCGGTGCGTCTCGCGGCGATGTGGGTTTCGATTTCGAGGAGCTGTACGACGCCCCGATTAACACCATTCCGGATCGCCCCGAGTGGCCGAAGAAAATCAAACTGGAGTTTGAGCGCGAAATGCTGGGCCAGTTTGTCAGCGATCACCCGTTGAATGGCCTCGACAAAATGTTGGTCCGCGAATCCGATTTCCCCATCGTCACGTTGCGTGTGGACGAAAAGATTACGGCCAGCGAGGACCCGGATTCCGAATCCGAATCGACCTTTGAACTGCAGGGTGCCAATGAGGGCGACACCATCCGACTTGCGGGACTGTTGCGTTCGGTCGAACACCGCGTTGCGCGTAATTCGGGTAACCCGTACGGCATGGCAGTGCTCGAGGACCAGTCGGGCACGATTTTGCTGTCGTTCATGGGCAAGAGCTACCTCGAAAACCGCGATCAGCTGGTGCAGGACGCGATCGTGGCGGTGCGCGGTCGTGTGCGTCTGCGTGAGGCCGAGGTGTCGATCGGTGTGTTCGATGTCCGGACCCTCGATTCCAGCCGCGAGGAAGTTGTCTCGGTCGTGAAGTTCTCGCTTCCCGAACGTCACACGACCGAATCACGGTTGAACGATCTGGCCGAAGTGCTGGCGAGGCACCCGGGCGATGTCGACGTGGAGTTCCGTGTTCTCACGTCGGCTGGTGCGCGGGTCTTTGCGTTGCCGCACAAGGTGGCGCCGAGCGGCAGCCTGTACGCCGAGATTAAACGAATTCTGGGCCCGAACTGCTTCGACTAGCGACGGGGAGGGAAACCCGCGAACGGTAGAATGGGGCCACATGGTTACGGTACAGATTCTTACGCAGACGCTGCTCAGTTCGGACGAGGCGCGTGACCTTATTCCGCGCTCAGCGCTGGACCACAACACGGTAATCGATGCGGCTGCGGAACTCGTCGAGGACGTTCGCCGCAACGGCGAGGCTGCGTTACGTCAGCACGCCGAACGCTTTGATGGCGGAGCCCCCGAACACCTTCGAGTGCCACAGGAACAGTTTGATCGCGCACTGGCGGAACTGGACAGTGACCTTCGTGCCGCAATTGATGTGTCGATTGCTCGCGTGCGGTCGGGTTCGGCGGCACAGGTTCCCGCTCCGACCCGCACCCAGATTGCTCCCGGCGCGGTCATCGAACAGCACTGGGTTCCCGTCGAACGCGTGGGTTTGTATGTTCCGGGTGGAAAGGCCGTGTACCCCTCGAGTGTGATCATGAATGTTGTCGCCGCTCAGGCGGCCGGTGTGGAGTCCATCGCACTGGTTTCGCCGCCCCAGCGCGACCACGGTGGCTCGGTTCACCCCACGATTCTGGCTGTGGCCGCGATTCTCGGCGTCGACGAGGTGTATGCAATCGGTGGTGCCGGTGCGATTGGTGCACTGGCCTATGGAGTCCCCGAGCTGGGTCTACGTTCCGTTCAGGTAATTTCGGGCCCCGGCAACATGTTTGTCGCCGCAGCGAAGCGCGTCGTCTCGGGTGTCGTGGGTATCGATTCCGAGGCGGGGCCGACCGAGATCCTCATCATCGCGGATGACTCTGCTAACCCCGATTTTGTGGCGGCGGATCTGATCTCTCAGGCCGAACACGACGAGGCGGCCAGCGCGGTCCTCATCACGGATTCGGAACAGTTTGCTCACGCCGTCAACGAACGCATCGACGTGCGCGTCGCGACCACGGGTCACTCGGAACGTGTGCGGGTATCCCTGTCGGGCGACCAGTCTCGGATCCTTGTCGTGCC
>JBEEON010000096.1:0-9696 GCA_041191625.1 Actinomycetota bacterium
GCTTCGAGGCGCACACAGCCACCCTCGCCGGCAATGTAGGTCGTGGCCCCCTTCAGGACCACCGTGACCCCCAGGAATCGCGCGGCGAGTGTGACAAAGTCTTCGGGTTCGGCCTCGACAGCGGCACGGGAAACACCGAGCAGCTGGGCCAGCTCGCCCGCATGAGGCGTGGCAATTACCAGCCCACGCGCGTGACGCGACAACAAATTCAGTGCACCCGCATCGACGATGGCCGGGCGGGCTTCGTCCAAAACTCGTGCCGCAGCGGCCAGCTGAGCAGCATCACCCGCGGTGACACCGGAACCGACCACCCAGGCTTGGGCGCGCGCATCGCCGAGAACAACCTCGGGACGGTGTTGCAGCACGGCAGCACCCACCACCTCGGGCCCGACGTAACGAACCATTCCGATACCCGCATGCAGTGCGCCATCGACACCCAATAGCGCCGCGCCCGGGTAGTTCACCGAGCCCGTCACAAACCCCACCACGCCCCGGGAGTACTTATCCGAGCCACTGTGCGGGGCGTGAACATAGGCGCGCGCCTCGTCAGAGGAAAAGGCTCGTGCACTCACGACTCCAGCCTAAAGGTGTCGATAGTGTGGAAGAAACATCGAGGAGCATCATGACCGTCCCCGCACTTTTCCAGCCGTTGACCCTGCGATCGGTCACCATCCCGAACCGGATTTGGCTGTCACCCCTGTGCGAGTACTCGGCAGGCTTTGATGGGATTCCCACCGACTGGCACATGGTGCACCTGGGTCAGGTCGCAATCGGCCGCGCTGGCCTCGTGATGGCCGAGGCGACCGCCATCGAACCGGCTGGACGCATCTCGCCCCACGACGTGGGGATCTGGAACGACGCCCAACGCGACGCGTGGAAGCCGATCACCGCGTTTATCCGCTCTCAGGGTTCGGTGCCCGCAATTCAGCTCGCCCACGCAGGCCGCAAGGGAAGCTCCGCACCGGGATGGGGCGTCGACTATGAGGGCACAGCGAAACCCGAACAGGGCGGATGGCAGACCGTCGCGCCCAGCGCCGTCGCATTCACGGGATACGACACCCCGACAGAACTCAGCGTGACCGACATCGAGACCCTCGTCACCCAATGGGCGGAGGCCGCACAGCGCGCCTGCGAGGCAGGATTCGACGTCATCGAAGTCCACGCCGCACACGGCTACCTGCTGCACGAATTCCTGTCCCCGTTAACCAATTTCCGCACCGACAGCTACGGCGGCAGCCTCGAAAACCGCGCCCGAATCGTGCTCGACGTGATTCGCGCGGTCCGCGCCGAAATCGGCAACGACGTTCCCGTGTTTGTGCGATTCAGCGCCACGGACTGGACCGACGACGGCCTGCAACCCGCAGAAGTAGAACAGGTCGCCGCATGGTCACACGAGGCCGGTGCCGACTTCATGGACATTTCGACCGGCGGAATCCAGGGCGGGATTCACATTCCCACAGGCCCGGGGTATCAGGTGCGGTTCGCCGAGGGAGTTCGGCGCGCCTCGAATGTCCCCACCAACGCCGTCGGCCAAATCACCACCCCGGAACAGGCCAACGAGATCGTCGCTAGTGGAGCGGCCGATGCGGTCATGCTGGGACGCGAACTGATGCGCGACCCCCACTTTGCACTGCGGGCCGCTACCGCATTGGGATACGACATGCCGTACTGGCCGCCGCAGTACCTGCGGGCAAAGCCGTAATTACTGACCGACGGTGATATCCGCCGTCGACGGCGGGTTTGCGCCCTGACGGGTCACGGTGATGGCCGCGCACTGCAGCGCATCGTTAATCAGCTTCGTCACGGTGGCGTCGTCCAACATGTGCAACGCCCCACGCTTCTCGACCGTCAACAACCCACGCAACGACATCGAGGCAAGCAGCGCCGCCATGAACGAGTCGCCCGCACCGATCGTGTCCTCCACGGTCACGCGAGGGGCAACGTGGTACGACATGCTGTCGTCGCTGGTGACCACAACGGCCCCCTCGCCGCCACGCGTCACAATGACCAAAGCCGGGCCCATCACAGCCCATGCACGTGCCGTGTCCTCGAGGCTGCGGTCGGGGTACAACCATTCCACGTCCTCGTCACTCGCCTTGATGATGTCGGCGAGGCGCACATACTGTTCCACAATCTTCACGGCCTCGGCGCGGTCCCCCATCAACGCGGGGCGCGCATTGGGGTCGTAGCTCACAATGCAGTCGGGACGCAGGCGTTCAATGGTCGCCAACACGTTTGCGCCACCCGGCTGCAACACGGCACCAATCGACCCCGTGTGCACCGCCTTGGGCAGGAAATCAATGTCATCGGTCCAGTCCCAGTCGATGTCGAACACATACTGTGCGGAACCGTCCGGCTGGATAGTCGCCGTCGCGGTCGAGGTGCGCTCGGCATCAATCGAACGGGACGTCAGCCACACATCGCTGTCGGCGGTGTGACGCGAGATCAGCTCGCCGTATTCGTCATCCGCGAACCGTGTGGACAGGGCGGCATGCAAGCCCAGACGCGAAGCCCCGATTGCCACGTTCAACGGGCTGCCACCCGGGTGTGCGTGGTCTTCACCATCGTGGCGGACGACATCAATTAGCGCCTCGCCGATGGCAAGTACGTCGGGACCCTGTGAACTCATGACAGCAGATTACCGTCGACGAGTGGCATCTTGCACCTCGCCGATGAGTTCTTCGATGATGTCCTCGAGGAACAGCACGCCCACGGTCGCGCCGGCGATATCGAAAACTCGGGCAATGTGCGCCCCGGTGCGGCGCATCGCCGCCAAGGCGTCCTCAAGGTCCAGCTCGGAATACACGGAAACCAGCTGTCGAATACGTTTCGGCGGAACCGGAAGGTCTGCTTCGCTTTCGCGGATACCGATGACGTCCTTCAGGTGAACATAGCCCGTCGGTTCGCCTTCGGGGTTCACGAGGACGTACCGGCTGAACCCGCGCTGCGCGACCTCACGCTCCACATCGATAGCCGAGGCCGCCTCGGGCAACGACACAATCGAGCCCAACGGCACCGTGACGTCGCTGACCTTTTTGGCCGTGAATTCGATCGTCGCGCTCACCGCACCCGACCGGTCCTCGAACACTCCCTCTTTTTGGGACTGTTCGACAATCGTCGCCATTTCTTCCAGCGTGAACACCGACTGTGCTTCGGATTTGGGTTCGACACCCAACAGTCGAACGATGCCGTTCGCCAAGGCGTTCAACGCGACAATGAACGGGCGGAAAATCCAGGCAAATCCGACGAGCAACGGCGCGAGGATCAGCACAGCACGATCCGGAATCGAAAACGCCAGGTTCTTGGGAACCATCTCGCCCACGACAACATGCAAATAGGTTACGACGCCAATCGCGGTGGCGACCGAAATTCCCGCCACCACGTCCTCGGGCAGAGAGGTGCCGTGCAGCGCCCCCTCGACAAGGTGGTGCAACGCTGGTTCCGACACACCGAGGATGAGCAGCGAGCACACGGTGATTCCCAGCTGGCTGGTGGCCAGCATCAACGTGGCGTTCTCCATGGCGCCCAATGCGACCTTTGCCGACCACGACCCCTGTTCCGCCAACGGCTCAATCTGCGAGCGCCGTGCCGCGATGACGGCGAACTCGGCGGCCACAAAGAACGCGTTGAATGCCAGCAAGGCGACGAGCCACACCAGTGAAATCAGATCGTTCACTGTCGCACCTCCTCGGGTGTGTACCGGACCCGGTCGATGCGTCGGCCGTCCATCCGTTCGATCACGAAAACTCCGTCGCACGCCTCGATCGTGTCGCCGGCCACGGGAATGTGCCCCAGTTCGGCGAGCAGGAAGCCGCCCACGGTTTCCCACGGTCCGTCATCCGGGACATCCACGTTCGCACGTTCGGCCAGCTCATCGGGCCGCAGGCTCGCGGGGAACGTCACCCAGTTTCGCCCGCGCACCACGTCGGCCTTGGTGCGGTCGTGTTCATCGCTGACCTCGCCGATGAGCTCCTCGATCAGGTCCTCCAGCGTCGCGACACCCGCGGTCCCGCCGTACTCGTCGACCACGATTGCCATCTGGTAACCGCGGACACGCAATTCGGCCAACAAATCGTCCAACGACATCGTCTCGGGCACACGCAGGGCCTCGCCCTGAAGAGCACTCGCAGGTACCTCGGCGCGGCGCTCGCGGGGAACGGCAACGGCCTGCTTGACATGCACAACGCCGACGACATCGTCGGAGTTCTCACCGATGACGGGGAAACGGGAGTGACCGGTCTTGCGCGTCAGCTCGATGATCGTGTCGGCCGTGTCACCACGCTTGACGGTGGCAAGTCGGGTGCGCGGGGTCATGATGTCCTGCGCCTCGTGTTCCGAAAAAGACAACGCCTTGGACAGCAGGGTGGCGGTGTCGTGCTCCAACCCACCATGCAACGTCGAATGCCGGACCACCGACGCCAGTTCCTCGGCGGTACGTGCGGACGAGAGTTCTTCTTTGGGCTCGACCCCAAAGACACGCACCACGGCGTTCGCCGAGCGGACGAGCAACCAGATGATGGGCGAAAACACCCACGTGAACGCCAGCTGGAATGGTGCCACAAATTTGCCCACCGACCGCGGCACCGCGATAGCGAGATTCTTGGGGGCCAGCTCGCCCACGATCATGGACAGCATCGTGGCCAGTGCGATCGCCAGGATGGTCGACACGACGTCGGCCGCGACCGTTCCGAGTCCTGCACCGGTCAACAGGGGCGAGAGCATCACACCGATGGCGGGCTCCATCGTCCACCCGGTCAACAGAGTTGTCAGCGTGATGCCCAACTGGGCCGCCGACAAATGCGTCGAGGTGCGTGTCAGCGCGGTGATTACGGGACCGAACCCGGTCTCGCCGTTATTTTTTCGCGCCTCTAATTCGGCACGATCGAGACTGACGAGCGAAAATTCGCTGGCGACAAACAGCCCGGTACCGATGGTGAGCAACACGCCCACACCCAACATGACCCACTCGTTCACGCCTCATCACACTCGTCAGCGAATGTGTTCCGAGGCGTGTAACTATCAGAACCGTCCATGGCTTCAGTGTAAACGATGAAGTTTCCGAAAACAGGTCGGATGCCCTCGGTTCGTGAGTAGGCTAGACGGGATGCGCCTATGGCGTTGCACATAGTTCTCAACGATGGAGAGTGAAGAGCAGGGTGTCCGATACAGTGACCAACTCCTCTGATGCCGAGGATTTCGGCGCAAACGAATGGCTCGTAGAAGAAATGTACGAGTCCTGGGTGAAGGACCGTAACTCGGTTGACCAGGGCTGGTGGGCGACTCTCGAGACCTACGCCACCCAAAAAGGACTGCCGCAGCCCGGCGGAACTGCACCGGCCTCCCCCGCTGTCGCAGCCTCACCCGCCGCGACACCCGTGGCCGACACCCCGAACAGCACCGGCGTGCTACCGACACTGGATTCGCAGCCCGCCGCACGCACCACGTCGGTTCAGCCTCAGACCGCCCCCATCCCCGCACAGGCCCCGGCCGCCAGCGTTCCCAGCGTGGAACGCGAAACCGAAGACTCCGTCACCATCCTCAAGGGAATGCCGAAAGCATTGGCCGCAAACATGGACGCCTCCATCAGCGTCCCCACAGCGACCAGCGTGCGCACGATTCCCGCGAAACTGATGATCGACAACCGCATCGTCATCAACAACCACCTGCGTCGCACACGCGGTGGCAAGGTGTCGTTCACCCACATCATCGCGTGGGCCATGGTGAAGGCGCTGAAGTCCTTCCCCAGCCAGAACGTGTTCTATGACGAACCCGACGGAAAGCCCGCCGTGGTCACCCCCGCCCACATCAACCTGGGCCTCGCCATCGACATCCCGAAGCCCGACGGAACCCGCGCGCTTCTGGTGCCCGGCATCAAGAAGGCCGAACAAATGACGTTCGCCGACTTCCTCGCCGCCTATGAGGACGTGGTCGCCCGCGCCCGCGCCAACAAGCTGACGGCCGACGACTTCCAGGGCAACACCGTGTCGCTGACCAACCCCGGCGGAATCGGCACCGTTCACTCGGTTCCCCGCCTGATGCGCGGCCAGGGCTGCATCATCGGTGCGGGTGCACTCGAATACCCCGCCCAGTTCCAGGGCGCCAGCGAACAGACCCTGTCGGATCTGGGCATCTCGAAGACCATCACCCTGACCTCGACCTACGACCACCGCGTCATTCAGGGCGCGGGTTCGGGCGAGTTCCTGAAGATCGTGCACGACCTGCTGATCGGTGGCAACGGATTCTATGAGGACGTATTCGCCGCACTGCGTATCCCCTACCAGCCCATCAAGTGGGCTCAGGACCTGCACGTTGATGACGCCGCCGCCATCAACAAGACCGCGCGCGTACAGGAACTCATCAACGCGTTCCGTGTCCGCGGTCACCTCATGGCCGACATCGACCCGCTGGAATACCGTCAGCGCTCGCACCCCGACCTTGACATCGAGACCCACGGGCTGACCTTCTGGGACTTGGACCGTCAGTTCGTGGTCGGCGGCCTGACCGGCCGTCGCACCATGCTGCTGCGCGAGGTCTTGGGACTCATGCGCGACTCGTACTGCCGCACCGTCGGTGTCGAGTACATGCACATCCAGGATCCCGAACAGCGCGCCTGGTTCCAGGAAAACATTGAAAAGCCGTACCAGAAGCCCACGCACGACGAACAGATGCGCATTCTGGGCAAGCTGAACCAGGCCGAGGCATTCGAAACCTTCCTGCAGACCAAATATGTCGGCCAGAAGCGCTTCTCGCTCGAGGGTGGCGAATCGATGATCGCCCTGTTGGACGAAATCATCCAGGACGCCGCCGATTACGAACTCGACGAGGTCGCCATCGGCATGGCCCACCGTGGTCGCCTCAACGTGCTCGCAAACATTGCGGGCAAGACCTACGGCCAGATTTTCCGTGAATTCGAGGGCACGACCGACACGTCGACCGTGCAGGGCTCGGGTGACGTCAAGTACCACCTGGGAACTCGTGGTGAGTTTGTGACCGCCAAGGGACAGAAAATCCCCGTGTACCTGGCCGCAAACCCCTCGCACCTGGAGGCCGTGAACGGCGTGCTCGAGGGCATCGTTCGCGCAAAGCAGGACTTCAAGCCGATCGCATCCTTCACGGTCATGCCGATCCTGGTTCACGGTGACGCTGCAATGGCCGGCCAGGGCGTCGTCATCGAAACCCTGCAGATGGCACAGTTGCGTGGTTACCGCACCGGTGGAACCATCCACGTCGTCGTCAACAACCAGGTGGGGTTCACGACCCTCCCCAAGGACTCGCGCACCTCGGTGTACTCGACCGATGTGGCTAAGACCATCCAGGCACCGATCTTCCACGTGAACGGTGACGACCCCGAGGCCGTGGTGCGTGTCGCCAAGCTCGCCGTCGCATACCGCCAGAAGTTCAAGCACGACGTCGTCATCGACCTGGTGTGCTACCGCCGACGTGGCCACAACGAGGGTGACGACCCCTCGATGACTCAGCCGCTGATGTACAACCTGATCGAAGCCAAGCGTTCCGTCCGAACCTTGTACGCCGAAGCCCTCGTGGGACGTGGCGACATCACTCAGGATGAATACGACCAGGCCCAGAACAACTTCCTGTCGTTGCTGGAGTCGGCATTCGCGGACACCCACGCAGCCCAGACCGGCGTGCTGCCGACCGTGACCCCCGAGGGCACGCACTCGGCGTCGGCACTGCAGGCCCACCCCGAGGTAACGGGTGTCGACGTGTCGGTGGTCCACCGCATCGGCGACTCGCACGGCAACCCGCCCGCAGGATTCACCGTCCACGCCAAGCTGCAGCAGCTGTTGCAGAAGCGCGTCGACATGAGCCGCAACGGCGACATCGACTGGGGCTTCGGTGAAATCCTTGCTCTCGGCTCGCTGTTGCTCGAGGGCAAGAAGGTCCGTTTCGCCGGCCAGGATGCCCGTCGTGGCACCTTCGTGCAGCGTCACGCCGTGTTCCACGACCGTGTGAACGGCCAGGAATGGCTGCCGCTGCTGAACCTGTCCGAGACTCAGGCCCGCTTCTGGATCTATGACTCGCTGCTCAGCGAGTACGCTGCGATGGCCTACGAGTACGGCTATTCGGTGGGCAACCCCGATGCTCTCGTGCTGTGGGAGGCCCAGTTTGGTGACTTCGCCAACGGCGCCCAGACCGTGATTGACGAATTCATTTCGTCGTCCGAGCAGAAGTGGGGTCAGAACTCTGGCGTCGTCCTGCTGCTGCCTCACGGTTACGAAGGCCAGGGCCCCGACCACTCGTCGGCCCGTATCGAGCGTTTCCTGCAGCTCGCAGCAGAGAACAACATGACGGTTGCGCGTCCGTCGACGCCCGCCTCGTACTTCCACCTGCTGCGCCGCCAGGCGTATTCGCGCCCGCAGCGCCCGTTGATCGTGTTCACACCCAAGGCGATGCTGCGTTTGCGTGGCGCGTCGAGCTCGGTGGCCGATTTCACGACCGGCCGCTTTGAGCCGGTGTTGGATGACGCTCAGGTGTCGGGTGCGAAGCGCATCCTGCTGCACTCGGGCAAAATCCACTACGACCTGCTCGCAGAACGCGACAAGGCGGGCGCTCAGTCGGTCGCACTGGTGCGTATGGAGCAGTTCTATCCCCTGCCCGAAGCCGAACTGCGTTCCGTGCTGGCCAATCACCCGGGCGCCGAGCTGGTGTGGGTTCAGGATGAGCCCGAGAACCAGGGTGCATGGCCGTTCATTGCCCTCGAGATGCGTCGTATTGGCATCAACATCCGTGTCATTTCGCGTCCCGCTTCGGCTTCGCCCGCGGCTGGTTCGTCGAAGCGCTCGGCCGAGGAACACGCTGTGATCATGCACGAGGCGTTCGCCGGCATCTAGGCCCGTGTCGTTCAGGTCCGTATGGCCTCACCCTGCGGGTGGGGCCATACGCCTTTTATGGGGTTCACAAATTGTGAAATAAATCGTAATCGTTTGGTTGCGAACGATTGCGAGTTAGGTTAGCCTTACTTTAGAAAGGGTGCCCATCCGACGGCACTACCCCGTGATCTCCAACCTCCTGATCGGCCTGCGCGAAGGCCTCGAAGCAGCCCTCGTGGTGACCATCCTCATCGCCTACCTCGTGCGCACCGAACGTCGCGCACAGATTCGGTGGGTCTGGACGGGCGTCATCGCCGCAATCGCACTGAGCCTCGGATTCGGTGCACTGCTGACCTACACCCGCTTCTCTCTGCTCAACACCTTCGTCGCCCAGGAAACCTTCGGCGGAATCATGTCCATCATCGCCGTCGGACTCGTCACCTGGATGATCATCTGGATGCGCGACACCGGCCGCAAACTCAAGGCCGAACTGCAAACCAAACTCGATGCCGCCGTCCAGACCGGAATCCTCACCGTCGTCATCATGGCCTTCGTCGCCGTCGCCCGTGAAGGACTCGAAAGCGCACTGTTCTTCTTCAGCACCGTCAACTCGGCAGCATCCACGCTGGAACCCACCATCGGGTTCATCACCGGCGTGCTGCTCGCCGGCGGCATCGGATGGGCCCTTTATGCCCAGGCTCTGCGCCTCGATATCGGCCGGTTCTTCACCGTCACCAGCTACTTCCTGATCTTTGTCGCCGCCGGCGTGCTGTCCTACGGCATCCACGACCTCCAGGAAGCCGGAATTCTGCCCGGATTGGGGCAGCTGGCATTTGATGTGTCCCACAGCTTCTCTCTAGATCGG
>JBEEON010000097.1:0-3933 GCA_041191625.1 Actinomycetota bacterium
CTCGCACTGGTGATGACGGACAGCACCGCACCGACCCAGTCGATGCGACCGCGGCTGAGAGTGTCGCGCGATTCGGTGACAGCCCAATAGAGGCCGGCGATGATGATGACGCCCAACGGAATGTTGATGCCGAAAGCCCAACGCCACGAGAAGTCGGTGGCCAGCCAGCCGCCGAGCAGCGGGCCTACGGCCACCATGCCACCGATGGTGGAACCCCAGATGGCGAACGCGATGCCGCGTTCCTTGCCGCGGAATTCGGCGTTCACCAGCGAGAGGGTGGTGGGCAGCACCATGGCGCCACCGATTCCCTGGATGATGCGCGAGAAGATCAGGAGTTCGCCGGATTCGGCCATGCCGGCGGCGATCGAGGAAACGGTGAACAGCGCGAGTCCGAGGGTGAGCATCCTGCGGCGACCGAAACGGTCGGCCAGTGCGCCAAAGACCATGAGCAGTGCGGCAAAGACGAGCGTGTAGGCCTCTTGGACCCACTGGATTTCGGTGCTCGTGATCTGCAGTTCGCGCACGATGGAGGGAACGGCAACGTTGACGATGGTCGAGTCGACGATGACGAGTGACACGGCCAGGCTGATGAAGAGCAGCCCGATCCAGCGGCGAGGGTTGGTGGGGCGCTGTTCGGCGTCGGCGGTGGCCGTGGTGTCGGGTGCGCCTGCGGCGGCGGGTGCGCCGGCTGTTGTGTCGTCTGTCATGGGCACAGCCTAGCGGTCTTTCGATAATCGAAGTACTTTGGATTCCCTGCAATGTTGAAGTAAGGGTTGAAGGTTTTCGCAAATGCGGCTACACTCAAGAAGTCGGCCTGAGACACCGCAGTTGTGCGGATGGGTTTGTGAGTCTCGTGGGTCGGTTTGGCAGCAATCGTGCTGTTAATAGTCACTGTTTCGTGAATCGGCCCTCGATCGATGTTCGCTCGGGATCTGTAGCGCTTTTGTGTGCGCCCATGAATCTGAATTCAACCCAGAAAACTGTTATGCCTAAGAACAAGAAGCCTGCCGGCGGCCGTCCGGCAAAGAACTACGTCCCCAAGGGCGCCGGATCGACCTCTCGCCCCAGCTTTGGCGGAGCCCGCTCGGCTGCCGGATCCAAGCCCGGCGCACGCAGCGCCGGACACCGCGGATTCCGCGCCGACGAAGCCGGCCGCAAGGACCGCTGGAGCCCCGAAGAACGCGCTGCACGTAACACCCGCCCCGTACGCGACGAGCGCGGTGCATTCACCACCCCCGGTGACCGCACCGAACGCCCTCGTTACGACCGTGATGCTCGTGGTGACCGTGGCGACCGCGGCTATGCACCCCGTTCGGACCGTGGCTTTGCGCCTCGTGAAGACCGCGGTGACCGTCCCCGTTACGACCGCGATGCTCGCGGCGATCGCGGATTTGCGCCTCGTGAAGACCGTGGCGACCGTCCCCGTTTCGACCGTGACGCACGCGCAGATCGTGGCGACCGGAACTTTGCCCCCCGCGAAGACCGCGGCTATGCACCCCGATCGGACCGCGGCTTTGCGCCTCGTGAAGACCGTGGCGACCGTCCCCGTTACGACCGCGGCGACCGCCCCGCACAGGGCAACCGCTTCGGTGGCGCATCGCGCGACCGCTTTACCCGCGAAGACCGTCCCCGTTTCGGCGGACCGGTACAGGGAGGCCGCGGTGGTTACGACCGCAGCGAAGACCGTCCCCGTCGCGACTCGGACTTCTACCCCTCGAAGAATGACGGCGCACGTTTCACCCCCGTCGAAGACGTCGTGCTGGAACGCCTCGAAGCCAAGGCTGTAACCGCAGACGAGACCGTCGGTCTGTCGTTCAGCGAACTGGGTCTGGGCGACAACATCTGCCGTCAGCTCGAGCACATGGGCGCCGCATCGCCGTTCCCCATCCAGGCCGCCACCATCCCCGTCGTGCTGGAAGGCAAGGACGTACTGGGCCGCGGAAAGACCGGATCGGGCAAGACCATCGCATTCGGTGCACCGCTCGTCGAGCGCCTCATGGAGAACAACGGCGGTCGTGGCCGCAAGCAGGGTCGTGGCGCTCGTGCGCTGATTCTCGCCCCCACCCGCGAACTCGCCATGCAGATTGACCGCACCGTGCAGCCCATCGCACGTTCGGTTGGCCTGTTCACCGCGACCATCGTCGGTGGAATGCCCCAGCAGTCACAGGTCATGAGCCTGCGTCGCGGAGTCGACATCCTCATCGCCACCCCCGGCCGCCTGGAAGACCTCGCAAACCAGGGACACATCGACCTGACCGCAATCCAGATCACCGTCCTCGACGAGGCCGACCACATGTGCGACCTCGGATTCCTCGAGCCCGTACAGCGCATCCTTCGCGCCACTGACCCCGAAGGCCAGCGTCTGCTGTTCAGCGCGACCCTCGACAAGGGTGTCGCCGCGATCGTCGACGAGTTCCTCACCGAGCCCAGCGTTCACGAGGTCACCGGCGAAGACCAGGCCAGCTCGACCATCGACCACCGCGTGTTCGTTGTCGACCAGCGCGACAAGATCGGCATCATCCAGGAGCTCGTCGACCGCGACGGCAAGACCCTGATTTTCACCCGCACCCGTGCGTTTGCCGAGCAGCTTGCCGACGAAATCGATGACGCGGGAATCCGCGCCACCAGCCTGCACGGAGACCTGAACCAGTCACGTCGTACACGTAATCTGCAGTTGCTGACCAGTGGTCGTGTCAACGTGCTCGTTGCCACCGACGTTGCTGCTCGTGGAATCCACGTCGACGACATCGACCTGGTTGTTCAGGCCGATGCCCCGGACGAGTACAAGACCTACCTGCACCGTGCTGGCCGCACCGGTCGTGCCGGCAAGGAAGGCAAAGTGGTCACCCTGATCACCAAGGCTCGTCAGCGCCGTATGTCGGATCTGCTCAGCCGCGCCGAAATCGATGTCGACATGGCCATGGTCCGCCCCGGCGACCGTGTCATCGCCGAGGTTTCGGGCATGGATTCGGCTGAATAGCCCACGCTCCGTCACGAAGGGTCCCATCGAAAGGTGGGGCCCTTTGTTGTTTACCCCGATGGCGGTCAGTACCCACGCGCCGGCGTCGGTCACGAGCGATAATGGGGACATGTCGACTGTTCCTGCCGTGACGCGCACCACCGGGTGGGTGTTCGTTATCGCCCAATTCACCATCCTCGGCGCATTGGTATTTTTGCCCGCCGCTCCCACCGAGGCGTTGCCGCCCGCGGGCCGGTGGCTCGCCGTCGTGCTCCTCGCCGTCGGGGGTGGACTCGTCGTGGCCGCACTGATTCAACTGGGCCGCGCTGCGACGGCGACCCCTGTTCCCAACCAATCCGGCGTGCTTCGGACCTCGGGGCTGTACCGTTCGGTGCGGCACCCCATCTATTCCGGCCTGTTTGTCATCGTCGCCGGTTTGGCCCTGTCGGGCATGACCCTGGGCCATGTAATTCTCGGTGTCGCATTTGTCGTGCTGATGAACACGAAAGCACGATTCGAAGAAACACTGCTGACCGCAAAGTTCCCCGAATACCCTGAATACGCCGAGCGCACCGGCCGCTTTATCCCGCGGCTGCCCCGCGGCTAGTCCGCGTAAACTGGGCGGGTGAATGCCTCCTCCGCCACCCCCGCACACTCCGGCGTTTCCGCCTCGATTGACACCAGTGCAGCGGTGATCACGGAACGCGCCGCACAGCTCGTGGCGGCGATGGCCGAACGAGTCGTCATCTCGGATGGCGCCATGGGAACCATGCTTCAAGAAGCGAACCCCAGCATGGAGGATTACCGCCAGCTGGAGGGCTGCAACGAAATCCTCAATGTGACGAGACCCGACATCATTCGCCGAATCCACGACGCATACCTCGACACCGGCGTTGACTGCCTGGAATCGAACACTTTTGGCGCGAACTGGTCGAACCTGTCCGATTACGGAATCGAGGACCGTATCGAGGAAC
>JBEEON010000098.1:0-21652 GCA_041191625.1 Actinomycetota bacterium
CCATGTCAAGTTGAAACCGACACAGGGGCAGATAACTCAGTATGCCACGAAAATTCAGTCAGCGTCGCCAGGACGCGTCCGCAGGAACCGTTCCAGCTCTGCAGCAATCGCATCCGCTGTGGGCACCTCACCCGCGGCGTCGGTCAACGGCGAAGGCAATGGGTTTTCATCCATGTAGGTGTCGTGTCGATTTTCCAACGTCACGATCATGCGTTGCAGTTCTTCGTTGTCCTCAATCTGTTCGGCGATGCCGGCCAAAAACTCGCGGCCAGACTCACGGAACTCATCGGTGGGCAACATAATTCCCGTCGCCGTTGTGATCGCATCAAACACGGCAACCGCGCCGAAGGGGAAGTCGGAATCTGCAAGGTAGTGCGGAATCAAAATCACGAAACCAGCAACAGGGAAGCCCAGCTCGCACAGCGTGTATTCCACGAGATGACCGAACGTTCCCGGGATTTCGGTGGTCGGCTTCCACACGGAATACGCGTCCACGAGCTCGGCGCGGGATCCGCTGACCGTCATACCCACCGGTCGGGTGTGCGGGACCGGCATGGGAATGGCGTGCGCCCATGTGGTGTGGCTCACCCGGAATCTTTCGATGATGTCCAACACAATTTCGATGGCGGAATCCCAGCGGAAGTCTGGTTCGTACCCGGCCAACAGCAGGAACTGTGCCCCCATGTCGTCGGTCACCAACGACAGTGTCAGGGTGGGCGGGCGATAGTCCGTCAATCGGGTCTGTTCGAACACGAACGTGGGGCGGCGAGCCCGGTAATCCAAGAAGGAATCGTTGTCGAACGAGAGGACCAGAGTGTGCTCGAGGTGGTCCATGATGTGCCGCGAAGCTGATCGAACCGAGTTCCCCGCATCAATAAATCCGGTGAACAACATCACCAACGGCAGACCGTCCGGGACTTCCTGTCCGTGATCCGTGAACAAGCCGTTCGATGTACTCACCCTTTCATAGTACGGCGAGATGCCGATGCCTCGCATACGCTGGTCGCATGCTTCCCGAAATCGTTGCCCACTCCCCTGCACTGACGTCCGACGCGATTCTTGTCTCGATTTTTGTCGACGCGGATTCGGTGGGCTGGACGTGTCCGCCCGAGATTAACGAGGCTGTGCAGCACGCGGTGACGAGCATGGGGCTGGAGCCCAAGCCCGAGTCGGTGCACAAAATTCCGGCACCAGCAGGTTCAGGTTTTTCCACCATTTACCTGGTCGGAACCGACCGTTCACTGGGCAGCGTGGGTTTGCGCAACGCTGCCGCAGCGGGTGTCCGACAGGTGACAAAGGCGACCCGTCTGGACATCGCATTCCCCATCGACACCCCCGAAGAGGCGGCAGCCGTCTGTGAGGGTGCACTGCTCGGCGCGCACTCGACGGCACACCGCAAAACCGCACCCACCCCGGCGGGCATCGAAACGTTGACCGTGCGCGGCGCTGACGAACGCACCATTCTCGACGCGCACATTACGGCGAGCGCCGTATCGGCCGTCCGCGATCTGGTCGCCGAGGTTCCCAACCACCAGTCACCGGCTGTACTCGCGGAGCACGTGCGAGCCGTCGCCGAGTCCGAGGGTTTGACCGTCACCGTGCTGGACGAAGCGGAGTTGGTCGAGCGCGGGTTTGGCGGAATTTCCGCGGTCGGTGCGGGTTCGGTCAATCCCCCACGGTATGTCGAGATCACCTACGCTCCGACAAAGGCCACCCGACGTATCGAACTGGTGGGTAAGGGCATCACCTTTGACTCTGGTGGGCTCTCGTTGAAGCCTGCAGCGTCGATGGTGGGCATGAAGTACGACATGACGGGTGCCGCGACCGTATTTGCGACGATTATCGCCGCTCACCGCCTCGCGCTTCCCATTGCGGTCACCGCGCGACTGTGCATTGCCGAGAATATGCCGTCGGGTACTGCGTCCCGCCCCGGTGATGTCATCACCATGTTGGGCGGCACCACGGTCGAGATCACCAACACCGATGCCGAGGGTCGACTGGTTCTGGCGGATGGTCTCGTGGCGGCGAGCGCAACCTCACCCGACGCCATTATCGATGTGGCCACGCTGACGGGTGCCGCACGTGTGGCCCTCGGGGACCGCATTGTCGGGGTCATGGGTAACGGGTTCATCGTCGACGAGATTGCCGATGCTGCACGTAGTGCCGGCGAAGAAACGTGGGCGATGCCTCTGCCCGAATATCTGGGACAGATTCTGTCCAGCGATGTGGCGGATCTGGCGAACGCCAAGCCGGGCAACACCGCGGCAGGAATGCTGGTGGGTGGGTACTTCCTGCAACAATTTGTGGGCACAGACGCCGAGGGAGTTCGCATTCCGTGGGCGCACCTGGATATTGCGGGGCCCGCCAATAACCCAGGCTCGCCCTACGGTGTCACGCCCAAGGGTCCGACGGGAACGATGGTGCGGACCCTCCTGACTACTCTGCGCAATCTGTCGGCACAGGTGGGCAACAAGGAGTAGGCTCTCAGATGGTCCACTGACGGATTTGCCTTACCCGGCATGTCCTCAATTACCACTACTTACGAAGGAGTGTCGGTGTCCGAAATCGCTGTTGACCTTGTTGTTCTTGGTGGCGGAAGCGGCGGCTATTCCGCTGCACTGCGAGCTACCCAGCTGGGTATGAGCGTTGCGCTCATCGAAAAGGACAAGGTCGGTGGAACCTGCCTGCACGTGGGCTGCATCCCCACGAAGGCGCTGCTTCACGCAGCAGAGATCGCGGACAACACGAAGGACGCCGCAAAGTTTGGCGTCAACGCTACCTTCGCTGGTGTTGACGTGGCCGGCGTTTCTGCGTACCGCGAGGGCATTATTAGCTCGAAGTTCAAGGGCCTCCAGGGTCTGCTCAAGGCCCGCGGCGTGCAGATGGTTGACGGCTACGGAGTTTTGACTTCGCCGAACACCGTTCAGGTCGGCGACACCGTCGTGCGCGGCAAGAACGTTGTACTCGCAACCGGTTCGTACTCACGCACTCTCCCCGGACTCGAAATCGGTGGCCGCGTGCTGACCTCCGAGCAGGCCCTCACTTTGGACTACGTTCCCCGCAAGGTCGTCGTTCTGGGCGGTGGCGTGATTGGCGTCGAGTTCTCGAGCGTGTGGCGTTCATGGGGTGCCGATGTGACCATCGTTGAGGGCCTCCCCCACCTCGTCCCCATGGAGGACGAATCAGTGTCGAAGCAGTTCGAGCGTGCCTTCCGTAAGCGCGGCATCGAATTCAAGCTCGGCGTGCGTTTCCAGAGCGTCACCCAGGACGACAACGGTGTTGTCGTAACCCTGGAAAACGGCGAGACCATCGAGGGCGACATCCTCCTCGTCGCTGTTGGCCGTGGCCCCGCCACCGCAAACAACGGCTTCGAGAACGTCGGAATCACCATGGACCGCGGTTTCGTGATCACGAACGAGCGCCTCGCAACCAACGTTCCCGGCGTGTACGCGGTCGGTGACATTGTCCCCGGCCTGCAGCTCGCACACCGCGGCTACCAGCACGGAATCTTTGTCGCCGAAGAAATCGCCGGCCTCAACCCCGTCGTGGTCAGCGACCTCAACATCCCCAAGGTCACCTACTCGGACCCCGAGGTCGCATCGGTGGGCCTGTCCGAAGCCAAGGCAAAGGCCGTTCACGGTGATGACGCCGTCGAATCGTACGACTACAACCTGGCAGGTAACGGCAAGAGCCACATTCTCGAGACCGCAGGCTCCATCAAGGTCGTTCGCGTAAAGAACGGACCCGTTGTCGGTGTTCACATGATCGGTGCCCGCGTGGGAGAACTCATCGGTGAAGCACAGATGATCGTCAACTGGGAAGCCCACCCCGAGGATGTTGCACCGCACATCCACGCACACCCCACCCAAAACGAAGCTCTTGGCGAAGCGTTCCTTGCCCTTGCCGGCAAGCCGCTGCACGCCCTCTAAGAATCCACGAGAGAAAGAACATCATGGCTGAAATCGTTAACCTCCCCGCACTCGGAGAGAGCGTCACCGAGGGAACCATCACTCGCTGGCTGAAGAACGTCGGTGACACCGTCGCCGTTGACGAGCCCATCGTCGAGGTGTCGACCGACAAGGTTGACACCGAGATCCCCTCGCCCATCGCCGGTGTGATCGAGGAAATTTTTGCACAGGAAGACGACGTCGTCCCCGTGGGTTCGCCCCTGGTGCGTATCGGGGATGGCAGTGGTGCTGCAGCAGCAGCTCCGGCCGCACCAGCTGTCGTCGCCGAGCCCGTCGCCGAAGCTGCACCCGCAGCTCCCGTCGTCGAGGTTCCCGTCGTGGCCGCGCCCGTTGTCGCTGCTCCCCCCGTCGTGGCCGCACCCGTCGCAGCCGCTCCGGTGGCTCCCGCTGCTCCCGCTGCACCCGCTGCACCCGCAGCACCGGTCACCTCGCACGCCGGTGCACCCTACGTAACCCCCATCGTTCGCAAGTTCGCAAACGAAGCTGGTGTCAACCTGGCATCGGTCGTCGGCACCGGAATCGGTGGCCGCATTCGTCGTGAAGACATCCAGGCCGCTGCAGCCGGCAACTCGTCGGCACCCGCAGCTCGTGCAGCACTCGAGGTTTCGCCGCTGCGTGGAACCCGCGTCCCCATGACGCGTCTGCGCAAGGTCGTTGCCGAACGCGCTGTTGCGTCGATGGTGTCGACCGCTCAGCTGACCACCGTCGTCGAGGTGGATGTCACCGCTGTGGCACGTCTGCGTGACGCAATCAAGGGTGACTTCCTCGCAAAGACGGGCAACAAGCTCAGCTTCCTCCCCTTCTTCGCACAGGCAACGGTGGAAGCCCTGCAGGCATTCCCCATCATCAACTGCACCGTAGAGGGCGACGAAATCGTCTACCCCGCTACCGAGAACATCTCGATCGCCGTGGACACCGAGCGTGGCCTGCTGACCCCCGTCGTGAAGAACGCCGCCGGTAAGACGATTGCGCAGTTCGCTGCCGAAATCGCCGACCTTGCCGCACGCACCCGCGACAACAAACTGGGACCCGACGAACTGGCTGGTGGCACGTTCACCCTGACCAACACAGGTTCGCGTGGCGCACTGTTCGACACCCCCGTGGTGTTCCTCCCCCAGTCGGCAATCCTCGGCCTCGGTGCCGTGGTCAAGCGTCCCGTGGTCGTCGCCACCGAGGACGGGCAGGAATCCATTGCCATTCGTTCGATGGTCTACTTGGCACTGTCGTACGACCACCGCATCATCGACGGCGCAGACGCCGCACGCTTCCTGGGAACCGTCAAGGCTCGCCTCGAAGAGGGCGCGTTCTCGCAGTCTGACCTCGGCTACTAGAAAGACACAGCATGGCACGCACGCGTAAGGGCAACGGAACTTTCCGTCAGCTGATCGACGTTTTCACCATGGTTCGCAAGTCGGACCGCACCGCAGTTCCGATTCTGCTGCTGTCGTTGCTCGCACCCCTCGGTGCGGGTATCGCTGTCGCCGTGGTGAACGCTGACCCCATCGGGTCGATCCTCTGGGTAACACTCGGTCTGGTCACCGGCGTGCTTGTGGTCCTCGTCGTTCTCGGCCGACTGGCCCAGAAGATGGTCTACAACCAGCTGAACGGTCAGCCCGGTGCTGTGGGCGCGATCCTGAAAAACTCGATTCGTCGGTCCTGGGTCACCAACGAGACTCCGATTCGCATCACCAAGCAGCAGGACGCCGTGTACCGTGCCGTCGGCCGCCCCGGAATCGTCATCATCACCGAAGGCACGGTGTCGCGTGTCGCATCGCTCGGTGAGGACGCTCGCAAGGAAGCCGCGCGAATCGTTCCCGGTGTCCCCATCAGCATCATCCACGTGGGAACCGAGGGTCTGCGTATTCACGACATGACCAAGGCCATGTACGCGCTGCCCAAGGGCGTCAATCGTGCCGAGCAGCAGGTTATCGCCAGCCGCCTCGCCTCGATGACGAAGAGCCCGCTCTCGTCAATCCCTAAGGGAATTGACCCCACAAAGATGCGCGCACCCAAGCCGCGCTAACACAACTCCCGGCCTAGCGCCGAACGAGGGCTGTCACGAGAATTCGATCGTGCAGCCCTCTGTTGTTTTCATCCATGAAGACCGCAGGAATGACGGCAGAGACCAGAACCGCGCGAACCACAAATTTCCACCACGGAACGGGGCCCGTCAGGCCACGCACCCTCATGCCGAGCACCAGGTGACCGAAGGTTCCCCCGAGGAACATTCCGAGGACGGCCGACTCGAGCGCAAAAATAAGCGTCATCACCAGCGAATCACCGCCGAAAAACGCATACGTAATCAGGTACGCCGCAGCCCAGTCGATGGCCAACGCACCGACTCGTTTCGACAACGGAACCAGTGAACCCGATCCCGATTCGGGGCATCCAAGGTTCCGTCCAGGCCAATCCGTCATGCCTCCAGCCTACTTTGTAACATGCTCGAAACATTTCGGTGACGCTCGGTTTACCTGCGTCACTACGATTAAAGAGTGCAGCAGCACATCCACCCACAACAGCAGGAGACATGCATGTTTAAGACCCCCGAAGAGGTCCTTGCCTTCATCAAGGACACGGACGTCAAGTTCCTTGACATTCGCTTCACCGACCTCCCCGGTATCCAGCAGCACTTCAACATTCCCGCAAAGACCGTCGACCTCGAGTTCTTCTCGGTCGGACAGCTCTTTGACGGTTCGTCCATCCGCGGCTTCCAGGGCATCGAAGAAAGCGACCTGCAGCTGATCCCCGATGTGACCACCGCATACCTCGACCCCTTCCGCGTCGAGCGCACCCTCATCATGATCTTTGACATCTACAACCCCCGCAGCGGCGAGATCTACCACCGCGACCCCCGTCAGGTTGCCAAGAAGGCCGAAAAGTACCTGGCATCGACCGGTATTGCCGACACCGCTTTCTTTGCACCCGAGGCAGAGTTCTACATCTTCGACTCGGTCCGCTACAACGTCGCCTCGAACAACTCGTTCTACGAAGTTGACTCGGACGAGGGCGTGTGGAACACCGGCCGCAAGCAGGAGCTCGACGGCACCCCCAACCTCGGAAACAAGACCCCCTTCAAGGGCGGCTACTTCCCCGTGAGCCCCATCGACAAGCAGGCAGACATCCGTGACGCCATCTGCTTGCTCCTCGACGAGGCTGGCCTCGAGGTCGAGCGCAGCCACCACGAAGTGGGTACCGGTGGACAGGCTGAAATCAACTACAAGTTCGACACCATGGTGCGTTCGGCTGATGACATCCTCAAGTTCAAGTACATCGTCAAGAACGTCGCCAACGAATACGGCAAGGTCGCAACCTTCATGCCCAAGCCCCTCTACAACGACAACGGTTCGGGTATGCACACCCACCAGTCGCTGTGGCTCGGCGGAAAGCCCCTGTTCTATGACGAGACCGGCTACGCAGGCCTCTCGGACCTCGCACGTTGGTACATCGGTGGTGTGCTCAAGCACGCTGACGCGATCCTCGCGTTCACCAACCCCTCGATGAACTCGTACCGTCGTCTGGTCAAGGGCTTCGAAGCTCCCGTCAACCTGGTCTACTCGGCCGGTAACCGTTCGGCAGCTATCCGTATCCCCATCACGGGCACCAACCCCAAGGCCAAGCGCATCGAGTTCCGCGCACCCGACGCCGCATCGAACCCCTACTTCGCGTTCGCTGTGCAGCTGATGGCTGGCCTCGACGGAATCCAGAACAAGATCGAGCCCCACGTACCCGTCGACAAGGACCTGTACGAACTTCCCCCCGAGGAAGCAAAGCTCATCCCTCAGGTTCCCGGTTCGCTCGACGAGGCTCTGACCGCACTCGAGAACGACCACGAGTTCCTGCTCAAGGGTGGTGTCTTCACCAAGGACCTCATCGAAGAGTGGATTTCGCTCAAGCGCCGTACCGAGGTTCTGCCCTCGGCTCAGCGTCCTCACCCCTTCGAATACGAGACCACCTTCTCCTGCTAAGGGATCTCGTTCACTGCTGGGGCTGCCGAATGGCGGCCCCAGTTTTGTTTGTGCCGATCACACGGCGGGGCACACGAACCGATTAGACGGCGGGGTAAAAGAGCCGCTCAAATACCTGGCGGGCACGGCGGGACACCCGCAGGTAATCATCCTCGAACTGGCGTGCAGAACCGGGAGGGTACGCCATGACCCGAGCAATGCCTTCGAGCTCTTGGGTATTCGCGGTCAACGCGTCGGAATTTCGCGCGGACCACAGCGTAATGGCGGAACGAATGCGGGATGCCATCAACCAGGCGTCGCGGAGGGTTCGAGCATCGGATCCCGCGAGAATTCCCTGCTCCACGGCCGCAGCCAGCGCCTCGAGTGTCGAAGGCGTCCGAAGTCCCGCACACTCGACACCGTGTTGCAACTGAATCACCTGCACCAACCACTCGACATCGCTCAGCGATCCGCGCCCCAATTTTAGGTTCCTGTTGGGGTCCTCGCCCATCGGCAGACGCTCGGTCTCGACCCGCGCCTTGATGCGTCGAATTTCGCGCAAACCGTTGTCGGACAGCGGCTGCGTGTACCGCAACGCGTCGGCCATCTCCTCGAAGTCTCGCTGCAGTGCGGCATCACCGGCAACAGGCCGCGAACGCACCAGAGCCTGGGTTTCCCACGTGTCACCCCAGCGCTCGTAATAGGCACGATACGCATCGAGCGAACGAACGATGGGGCCATTCTTGCCCTCCGGACGCAGGTTCGCATCAATATCGATGGGGAACCGCATGTCCTCGGTCAGTTCGTTGACACGCTTCACAATTCGTTCAGCGGCACGGTGAGCCTCGTCGCCCAGCCCGGCATCACGGAACACCCACATCACATCCACATCGGACGAGAAACCCAGTTCCGAGCCGCCGAAGCGCCCCATCCCGATCACCGCAAACTCGATTCCGGTCACGTCACGGCGCGCGAGTTCGACGGCGCCCCTCAGTGTGGCCGTCGAAATATCGGTCAAAGCGACACCGAGCGCCTCAATTTCGACAAGATCCAGGACAGAAGCCAAAGCGACCCGCAACAGTTCACGGCGGCGCACACCTCGAATGGCTTTCGCCGCGACGGCAACATCGTCGTGCCGTGCCACGATTGCAGAAATTTCGTCGTCCAAATCGGTTAACGGTCGAGGCGCCAGCTGGGCGTCATCGTCCAACCACGCCACCGACTCGGGAACGCGCTCGAGCAACTGGGACACAAAACGTGACATCGTGACCACACGCGACAGTCGCTGTGCCGCACCCGCGCTGTCGCGCAGCATGCGCAGATACCACGGGGTTTCACCCAGTGAATCGCTGATCGCACGGAACGACGCCAACCCCGAATCCGGGTCCGTCCCCTCGGTCATCCAATGCAACAACACCGGCAACATGTTGCGTTGAATGTGCGCCCGGCGCTGGACTCCCCCCGTCAAGGCGGCGATGTGGCGCAGCGCCCCCGCAGGATCCCGGAAACCGCTGGCCGCGAGGCGCGCCTCGGCCTGCTCGTTGGTCAACGCCAGGCTGTCATCACCCAACGAGGCCACGGTGGCTAGCAGAGGGCGGTAAAACAGTCGTTCGTGCAATGACCGCACGGTCGACTTAATCGTGTTCCAGTCGGCAAGCAGGGCGTCTCCTGACTCGCCGTGCCGGGCCGCACGCGCCAACACCCGCAGGGATTCAGGGTCACGAGGCATCAAGTGGGTCCGGCGCAGTGCGCTGAGCTGTACGCGGTGCTCCAACACTCGAAGCCGACGATACGAGTCGGCAAAAACAGCCGCCTCATCGCGGCCCACGTAGCCCTCCTCGGCGAGCCTGCTCAACGCGGTCAACGTGTCCCGGACTCGGACCGACTCATCGTCCTTGCCGTGCACCATTTGCAGAAGCTGCACGGTGAACTCCACGTCCCGCAAACCGCCGGGCCCCAACTTGATCTGAACGTCCACCTCGTCCGCGGGGATATGCGCGGTCACACGTTCCCGCATCTGCTGCACCGACTCCACGAACCCCGCACGCGACGACCCCGACCACACGAACGGAGTCACCGCGGCCATGTACTCCGCCGCGAGTTCCGGGTCCCCTGCCATGGGACGCGCCTTGAGGAGTGCCTGGAATTCCCAGTTCTGGGCCCAGCGTTCGTAGTAGGCCCGGTGAGAATCCACACTGCGCACCAGTGCGCCCTTTTTGCCCTCCGGGCGCAGATTGGCGTCAATCTCCCACAGTGGAGGCTCGACGCCGGCGTCGTTAAGGATGCGTGTTAACGACTGCGCCAAATGGGTCGCGATCTGCAACGCACGATGCTGTTCGATAGCGTCCCCGACGCTGCCGGCCACAAAAATTACGTCGACATCGGAAATGTAGTTGAGCTCCCGTGCGCCCGCCTTGCCCATGCCGATGACGGACAGCGTGGTCGCCTGCAATTCCTCGGCAGGGAACGGTGCACTCGAACGCGCCGCGGTCAGCGCGGCCTCCAGTGTTGCGCCCGCGAGATCCGACAACGCTGCCGCTACCGCATCAACAATCGTCTCGGGCTGATCGGTTCGAGTGTCCCACTCCACCAATTGGGCCAACAGTGTCCGGTATGCCACGCGGATGTCCCGCTCGGGATCGGACGACCGTCGTGCGACCTCCACGAGCTGCGCCGTGTACTCGTCGACCGTCGGCGGTTGCTCGTAACCAATGCGCAACGCCCTCGCCGAATCAGGTCTGCGACAGAGGAACTCCCCCATTCCGTCGCTCACACCGATCACACGAATCAGACGGTCCCGCCAGCCTTCGTCACTCTGAATTTCGTCCCAGAGCTCGGGGGCGACCTCGGCAAACCTCTGAATTCCACGCAACGCCCGATCCGGGCTCGCCGCGACGGCAAAAATCTCGGCGTCCCAGCCCGCTGCGACCACAGCGTCGCGCGACACCGACAGCTCGGCAAAACCGATGCGTGCGAGCGCCGACAGGCTGGGAACAGCAGACATGGTTACAGCTGGCGGAAGTTGGATTCCATCTCCCACGGCGTGATCTGGGAACGGTAGGACGCCCATTCGCGTCGCTTGTTACGCAGCACGTAGTTAAAGACCTTCTCGCCCAGCGTCTCGGCGACGAGTTCGCTTTCTTCCATGGCGGTCAAGGCGCGGTTCAAGCTTTCGGGCAGCGGACGGTAACCCAGTGCGCGACGTTCAATTGAGGACATCGCGGCAATGTCGCCCTCGGCCTCTGCGGGAAGCTCGTAGCCTTCCTCGATGCCCTTGAGACCCGCGGCCAACAGCAACGCATACGCAAGGTACGGGTTCGCAGCGGAATCAATTCCGCGGTACTCAATCCGGACTGACTGTTCCTTACCCGGCTTGTACATGGGAACGCGCAGCAACGCCGAGGTGTTGTTGTGACCCCAGGTGACATACGAGGGGGCTTCAGCGCCACCCCACAGTCGCTTGTACGAGTTCACGAACTGGTTGGTCACCGCCGTGATTTCGTGCGCGTGCGTGAGGATTCCCGCCATAAAGTGACGTGCTGTCTTGGACAGGTTGTACGGGGCGCTCGGGTCAAAGAAGGCGTTCGAGTCGCCCTCGAACAGCGACATGTGGGTGTGCATTCCGCTACCCGGGTGTTCCTGCAGCGGCTTGGGCATGAACGTCGCGTAGACGCCCTGCTCGATGGCAACTTCCTTGATAACGGTGCGGAACGTCTGAATGTTGTCGGCCGTCGTTAGCGCGTCGGCGTATCGCAGGTCGATCTCGTTCTGACCGGGGCCCGCCTCGTGGTGGCTAAATTCGACCGAAATGCCCAAGTCCTCCAGGTGACGAACCGCGTTGCGACGGAAGTCGTGAGCGGTACCACCGGGAACGTTGTCGAAGTATCCCGCGTTGTCCACGGGGATGGGGTTTGCCGCGTCATTCGACTTGAACAGGTAGAACTCGATCTCGGGGTGAGTGTAGAACGTGAAACCCATGTCCGCCGCCTTGGCCAGCACTCGGCGCAGCACGTGACGAGGGTCGGCCGCCGCGGGCTGACCGTCGGGGGTCGTGATGTCACAGAACATCCGAGCCGTGGGGTCCACGGAACCGCGCCACGGCAGCACCTGGAAGGTTGTGGGGTCCGGGTGCAACAACACGTCCGCCTCGTACACACGGGTCAAACCCTCGACGCTGGAACCGTCCACGCCCAAGCCTTCAGCGAAAGCGCTTTCGACTTCGGCAGGGGCCAGTGCCACGTTCTTCAACGTTCCGCTGACGTCGGTGAACCACAGCCGCACAAATTTGACGCCCCGCTCCTCGATGGTGCGAAGCACAAACTCCTGCTGCTTATCCATGGGAACTCCTTCGGATCGGATGCTGATACTAGGCTACTTGGTATGTCGAGAATTCGCTTCGCCCTCGCCCAGGTAAACCCCATTGTTGGCGACCTTTCAGGCAACGTTGACCTCGTCATCGACACCGTTCAGCAGGCGCAGCAACGCGGCGCCTCGGTGGTTGTTTTCCCCGAAATGGTTCTCACCGGCTACCCGGTCGAAGACCTCGCAGCTCACCCCAGTTTCATCGATTCGAGCATGGCCGCACTGACGCGCACCGCTCAACTGTTGGAATCCGAAGGACTCGGCACGATTGCCGTCGTCGTCGGCTACATTTCCGCCGCGGATCACGAACAAATTGGTGGTGCACGAGCACACAACTCGTTGGCCGTACTGCTCCACGGTGTGGTCGTCGACACGTACGACAAACACCACCTGCCGACGTATTCGGTCTTTGACGAGGCGCGGGTGTTCATCCCAGGACACACCTCGATGTCACTGAATCTGGGTGGCTGCCGCACGGGATTCCTCATCTGTGAGGACCTCTGGCGTGTGGAAGGACCGGTGGCCGCGCTCACAGAGATGGAGCTCGATGCCGTCGTCGTCATCAACGCCTCGCCGTTCGATCGCACCAAGGACGACGGCCGATACGAACTTGTGTCCACGCGCGCCGGTGAAATCGGCGCCCCGCTGCTGTACGTCAACCTCGTGGGCGGACAGGACGATCTGGTCTTTGACGGCGATTCGATGGTGGTCGACGCGCAGGGACACCTGATCGCCCGCGCGGCACAGTTCACGGAAGGTCTGCTCGTCGTCGATATTGACGCACCTGCAACCGATCACGAGGACGTGATTGCGCTCCCCGCATCCACGGACACCGTCCAACCGTTCATCAGCGCAGAACCTGACGAGCTTGCGACCATCTGGGACGCACTCGTGCTCGGAACACGTGACTACATCGAGAAAAACGGGTTCCCCTCGGTCACGTTGGGTCTGTCGGGAGGTATCGATAGTGCGGTCGTCGCCGCCATTGCGTGCGATGCAATCGGCGCTGATCGCGTGTTCGGTGTTTCGATGCCCAGCCGCTACTCCAGCGACCACTCGCAGGATGATGCAGCCGACCTTGCGAACCTTCTGGGATGCCACTACCGGGTCGAGCCCATCGCCGATCTGGTACTCCCCTACGAGAAGCAGCTCGGACTCACGGGCCTCTCGGCCGAAAATATCCAGGCCCGCGCCCGTGGCATGATTCTCATGGCGCTCTCCAACGCCGAGGGTCACCTCGTGCTCACCACCGGCAACAAGTCCGAGGTTGCCGTGGGTTATTGCACCATGTACGGCGACACCGTCGGCGGATTCGCCCCCATCAAGGATGTCCCGAAAACACTCGTGTGGGAATTGGCGCGTTACCGAAACCGCCGAGCCAAAGAATTGGGCGACATTGGCGCAATCCCGGTGAACTCCATCGAAAAACCGCCGAGTGCGGAACTGCGCCCCGGCCAGGTCGACCAGGATTCCCTGCCGCCCTACGAGGTGCTGGACGCAATCCTGGAAATGCTCGTCGACCGCAGATCCTCTGTCGCCGATGTCATCGACGCCGGGTTCGACGCCGAAACCGTATCGCGCATCGCAACACTCGTGTCCCGCTCGGAATGGAAGCGACGCCAAGGCGCGATCGGACCGCGAATCACGACGATGGCATTCGGTCGGGAACGACGTTTACCCCTGACCGCACGAATGACGGAAGTAGGCTAGTGGGATGTCCGACGAGAACCTGAAGCGCGTCCGCACCCGCCACTTTGCCCAAGCCAAGCAGGCTGGGCACGTGATTACCGGGTTGACGTCCTACGACTTCCTCACCGCCCAAATCTTTGATGAGGCAGGGATCGACTTCCTCCTGGTGGGCGACAGCGCGGGAAACACCGTGTTTGGCTACGACACCACCGTCCCCGTCACAGTGGACGAACTCATCCCCCTCTGCCGCGGTGTGGTTCGCGGCGTGCGCCGCGCACTGGTCGTCGCCGACCTGCCGTTTGGGTCCTACGAATCCAACGCGGACCACGCGCTCGCCACGGCCGTGCGCTTCATGAAGGAAGCCGGTGCCCACGCCGTCAAAATCGAGGGCGGCGTTCGCAGCGTAGACCAGATCACGCGCATCACCCAGTCCGGCATCCCCGTCATGGCCCACATCGGTTTTACCCCGCAGAGCGAACACGGACTCGGCGGGCACGTCATCCAGGGTCGAGGTTCCGACGCCGAAAAATTGATTGCCGATGCTCACGCCGTCGAGGCTGCTGGCGCTTTCGCCGTTGTACTGGAAATGGTCCCTCGTGAACTCGCGGCACGAATTTCCGCCGAACTGAGCATCCCGACAATTGGTATCGGCGCGGGAAACGGTACGGACGGCCAAATCCTCGTGTGGACAGACCTGGCGGGCATGTCTGCCGGTCGTGTGCCGTCGTTTGTGCAACAGTATGCCAACCTGCGCTCACACCTGCTAGACGCCACCACACGGTGGCGTGACGACGTGGTGTCGCGGGCCTACCCCGACGACGCTCACTCCTTCAGCGACGCTCTCTAGTCGTTTTCGGCGTCCTCCGCGGCCCAACGTTCAGCCCGTTCGCGGGCAATCTGGGGCGCTCGCGCGGAATCCTCAAAGCTCTCGAAGGGTCCGTCACGATCGCTTCCCAGCGACAGTGCGCCCTCCTCGACCTCGCCAGTTCGATGGTTGTACCACCACGCCATAGCTCGCCTCCTCGGTAGAATTTCAGTATGCCCGCTCTCAGCGCGGGTGAGGTACATATTCAGGAGACGACGTGCGCACAACAATTGGCATCGACATCGGCGGCACGGGCATCAAGGCGGCAATCGTCGACATTGATTCAGGAACTTTGGCGTCCGAACGCCTCAAAGAAGCCACCCCCAGCGGTGCGGCACCGCACGATGTGGCCGCAGTTGTTGCACGACTCGTCGAACAGCTCGACCCGCAGGGCTCGCTGCCAATCGGTGCGGCATTTCCCGCCATCATCGTCAACGAAGTAGCACTCAGCGCAGCCAACGTTTCAGCCGAATGGATCAACCTTCACGTGGGTGACCTGCTCGAAAAAGCTACCGGGCGCCCCACGCACGTTGTCAACGATGCTGATGCGGCCGGCTATGCCGAATCACAGTTCGGGGCGGCGAAGGGCGTCAAGGGTTTGGTAATCGTCACCACACTGGGCACGGGCATCGGTTCGGCATTCATCTACAACGGAGTTCTGCTGCCCAACACGGAATTGGGCCACATCCCCTTGCACAACACCAAGGGACGCACCGCCGAACAATACGCCGCGAACTCGGTACGCGAACGCAAACAGCTGTCGTTCCCCCGGTGGGCGAAGCGCCTGACCAAGTTCTATGGCACGCTGGCCGCGCTGTTCACACCGCAGCTTTTTGTCGTCGGCGGCGGAGTCTCCAAGCAGCACCAGGAATTCCTGCCCCTGATTTCTGTTGGAGTGCCCATCGTCCCCGCAACGCACCTCAACAATGCCGGAATCCTCGGAGCCGCTGCACTCGCACCGTTCCACGACTAGGTGAATGGGCCGGTCGATACGCCGGGTTCTGTCGTTGGACGATCATCTATCTTGACTGTGCGTTGCCGTACAGTTCTAGCAACCTACCCGATACCTCAGCGAGCAGCGTCAACGGTATCTGTCTGGTCTTGCTCCGGGCGAGGTTTACCGAGCGGAAACGGTCACCCGAATCCCTGGTGGTCTCTTACACCACCGTTTCACCCTTACCCTTGCGGGCGGTTTATTTTCTGTGGCACTGTCTCGCGGATTACTCCGGGTGGGTATTACCCACCACCCTGCTCTGTGGAGCCCGGACGTTCCTCGGCACCCGAAGGTGACGCGATCGCCTGGCCGACCCATTCACATCTCTAGACTAGCGACTACCCGAAAGACTGTTGGGCGTCCATGCACTTATTGGCGACGGCATCCGCTCGAGAATTGTCGGCGCGCGGAATCCATTCAAAACGAACCGGAGTTGTGCCGAGTACCTTCCGAGCCTCTGTCGCCAACACCGCCATATCGGGGTGTTTGATCTTCCAACGGCCCGACATTTGTTCCACAACCAGCTTGGAATCCATACGAATGTGAAGGTCCGCGGTGGGGTCGATGTCGAGTGCACGTCGAATTCCCGCCAACATTCCGTTGTATTCGGCGACATTGTTGGTCGCATGACCGACATAAACACCGACCTCGGCGAGCACCTCGCCCGTGTGCGCATCAATGACGACCGCACCGCCGGCGGCGATGCCGGGGTTTCCGCGGGAGCCACCATCGGCTTCCACGATGAGGAGGCTCACAGACCGCTCTCGTTCGTGCGCACGAGGATGGCACTGGAATCCGGGCACATCAGCACGTCGTCGGGAGCAGCGCGACGCACCACGTCGAGCTCGGCCTGGGTCAACGTAACACCGGTTGCGGTGGTCACCCCGCGCGTCAACAGCGATGCACCGTAGCCGTAGCGATCGTATTGGCGCTCGTACAGGGCTGCGAGGTCGGCCTGGATGCTGCCCAAGATCGCTGTGCGCTGAACCCGAAGGTCGGCCTCGTCAGATTCCAACTCGTCGAGAGTCACGCGCGCCTCGGCACGGAGTGCGTCATGTTCCGCGTGGTATCCGTCACGTTCGATCTGTGCGTCCAACAGCACGCGGGTGGCGTCCTCGAGTTCGCCCATTGCGGCAACTTTCTGATCCGACAACAAGGCGACACGGATTTCCAGTGACGCGATTTCGTGCTCGATCCGTTGCAAATCCTTGGGGGTAGCGTCGGCCGTTTCGAGCGCACGGTCGTGGGTGATGCGCTCCGCTGCGACGGCAATATCGTGTGTCAGGTGTTCGATACGACGGTTCAGGTCGTCGACGGCATCTGCCGCGGATTCTGCGGTACGAATCAATTCGACGTAGCGCTCGTCCGACGTGTGCTGTGTGGCGACGACGGTTGCAGCGCGGCGGCGGCGGTTAATGCCGAGGATGGCGTTGTCGATATCAACGAGCTCGAGCAGTCTCTGCTGTTCGGCGGGTGATGCGTGAAGTCCCATGGTGTCCTTACTGTACTTACTGAATAACCGCGAAATCCCACGGGTCCGTGCGGATGTCGCTGACAAGAATGTCAATGTTGGGCAGCTCTGCCCGGAATTCTGTTGCCGCGGTGTCGAGCCAGAGCCACTCTGCGGCCCAATGGGACACATCGATCAGGGCGGTATCGCGCCCAATCTGCGCCTGCTCCCGAAATTCTGATGCGGGGTGGTGTCGAAGGTCACTGGTGACGTACACGTCGGACGCGCCGACTGCGGGCTCCCCCAGAAGCGAGTCACCCGCTCCCGCGCACAAGGCCACCCGCGAAACCGGTTGAGCAAAGTTTCCTGACACGCGCACCCCACCGGCCGTTGCGGGAAGGACCTCGGCGATGCGCCGAGCGAAATCACCCAACGAAATTTCGGGGCAGGTTCCCACGATTCCGATTCCGCCACCGACAGCATTCGAGGTGATCACGTTTTCTGGAACAATACCGAGGGCGCGGGCCATGACGGCGCTGGTTCCCGTCGTGACCGAATCTCCATTCGTATGCACGGCGACAACGGCGCAGTTCGCCCGAATCAATTGCGCAATGAGCGAACCCTTGAAGCGATCCTCGGCAACCGTGGTCACCCCGCGCAACAGCAGCGGGTGGTGTGCCACGATCAGGTCGACATCTCGTGCAATCGCCTCGTCGACTGTCGCCTGGGTGACATCGACGACGAAAAGTACACGCGTAACGACGGAATCACGTGCACCAGTCACCAATCCCGGAGCATCCCATGACTCGGCACCAGCCTCGGGCCACAGGCGTTCGATTACGTGGAGGGCGTCCCCCAGCGTCGTCATGAGGCCACGGCAGCGTCGGGGGCCGATTCGACCGGGGACTCGTGGGTGCGCACCGTCGTCACCGCGGTGACGGTAATCAGCGCCGAGACCGCCAGGGCAATTACCGGTGCAAGGCTCGGCAATACGTGAATCTGGTATCCCATCGTGGCGACAAACTTTTCGACGGCACTGGTGTTTCCCAGCGCAGCAAAAGACGTCAGAGCGATTCCCGCAAGTGATCCCATCACCACGCCGATCACGGGCACGACGCGAGCAACCGAAGTACGCAGAGGAATGCGGCGACGGACAAACGATTCCACGCCGATTGCACCGAGCATGGAGGCGATTCCCACGCCCGCGACCGTCCAGGCACTGTCCAGCCATGGTCGAGCGCGGAAGTGGGTGACAAATTCTGGTGCCAGCAGGAAGCCCGAGATCACGACAACAGCGACGGTGATCACGACAATGGTGCGTCGAGCGACCGTCGAGGTGGTTGCGGCCACACGTGACTCTGCAACGGAACGCACGACGAGTACGACAACCAACACCAGCGGCGCCACAACGATAAGGCCCGACAAAATGACGGGCAATTCCAGCCCCCAAATGTTCCCGAACAGCAGTGCGGGGTTACCCGAAACATTGACCAATTGCTGGGACATCGACAGTGACAACATCAGGACGACCGAGGTGGCGAGACCCAGGGTGCTGCCGATCACCAGTCCAGTAATGGCGCCCTTTTCACCGTTACGGTGTGACAGCGCGGAAATCGACGGGCCGATGAACGCCGTCGACATGACCAACGACACGGCCGCGGCACCCATTGCTGCGGGAATCAGGTCGAGGACGGCCAGAGCATCGGTGGCCTTCTGGGGTTCGCTGGCGAGTCGCAGAACGCCGAGCAGGAACATGGTCAGAGTGGCGGATACAGAGAAACCACTGAGTGCGACGACCACTACTCGCGTAATTTTGCGCGGGGTCAACGCAAAAACTGTGCCTAACACCAAAATTTTGGCAATTACCAGTGTGGGCAACCATGCCGCGAACTCGGGAGTAAACAGCTGAGTGCCGGCCACAGCGGTGGCAAAGGGTGCACCACCGGCGCGGACCAACAGAATCACCCCAATGAGTGCTGCCGCTCCCGCAATCGCTGTGGCGATGGGCGCAATTTTTGACCCGAAAGTCCACGAGACGACGGTCTCGAACGGAATTGTGCCACTGGCGGACAGCCGCGAAAGGCGGCTCGAGAACGGAAGAATCACCGCAAGCGCGAGAAGCAGCCCGATACCGGCAAAGAGTTCTTCACCCACAGCTCCTGTCAGGAACGCCCCACCAGCGACGGCCAAGGGGGCCGCAATGGCGCCCAACCCCATCACAATTGCGGCGAGCCTGCTGGGACCAACCTTGACGTGGTGTTCGGGATCGGGAACCACGTGGTCGAGCCCCAAACTCCAGGGATGAGGGTCGTCCCCCAGGCTCGGAATGGACGACAAGACAGCCTGATCGGCCTCTACCTGAGCGCCCGACAGGACCTTGTTCTGCAACTGGATATTGAGTTCAGCGGTGGTCATCGTGGGGGCATCTTCGGAGCTGGCGATGATGTCACGGAACTCGGCACGCACCTTTGCATACATTTCGAAAGCATCCTGAGTGCCGACCGAATGCACGGAATCGACGAACTCTGCATAGGCCGCGACATCGATCTCGCGCTTGCGCATTTGGGTTTCCAAAACAACGATTCGCTGGTCCAACGAAATACCCGAATGGTCACTGAGCAGGTCGGTCAAGGCGACATCGGTCAACGATTGACGGTGAGGGGCAACCAGTTGCGGTGTGGGTGCTGAGTCCTGGCGGGGAGCAACAGGTTCGGCTGCAGGTTCCACTGGTAGTGCGGTAACAGACTCGAAACCAATTGTGGGTTCGGGAAGTCTCGGCATGTAGTCGGATTCCACCGCGGGTGGGATGAAGGTCGAACGACGAGCCCCGGGACGGAGCGTCACATCATCGTCGAATTCGTGGTCCATGCCCTCAACTATAGGGCGAAACACGGGCTAATCCGCCGAGTTTCGGGGCGTGGCGGAATAGCCGAGCGACACGACGGCAACACCACCAATCAGAGTTGCCACGCCGATCCAACCACTCACGGGAAGGGTCTCGTGCAGGATCGCTACCGCGATGACCACGGTCGCGACCGGCTCCAGCAGCGTGATCACAGTGACATCGCGTGCAGCGAGTTTGATCAGCGCGTAACCGAAGAGGATGTATCCCAAAACTGTCGGTCCCAAGGCCAGGTATGCGGCGCGTGCGAGGTTCGCGGGGTCCGCGAGAATCGGAGCAACCAGCGGAATCAGCACACCCAACAACGGAATCGATCCAGCGCTAAATACGGCACCCATCGACCCTCGAGCGGTGGCACCCCGGGCAATGAGCCGGCCACCGGCGACGGTGTACGTCGCATAGGCCAAACCGGCCAGCAACGACACGAGAATGCCCCACAGGTTCACCGCGGAGCCATCATCCTTTGCCGCGGAAATCAGCACCAAACCGACGACGGCGAGCGCCAACGACACGAACCAACGTGACGTGGGACGTTGACGTGTGAGTATCCACTCCAATGCTGCGGCAAACAATGGCCCAGAGCCCAGTGCGATGGCGTTACCGACGGCGACGCCGACGAGGTCCATTCCGACGTAAAAACTCAGGGGGTACACGAGAACCCCAAGTCCGCCGATGAGAATCCACCGGCGAGCGCCCGGAAGCGCCCACACTGCCCTCACGTGACGGTACGTGAACAACCCCAGAAGCAGACCGCCCACACCCATTGTGAAGGCCCCGATCGCCAACGGCGAGACGTCGGACGTCATAAACGCGGCAACAGTTCCGGTGGTACCCCACATGAGGCAAGAGAGGACAAGTGCCCCCAGCGCCAGACGATTCATTCCGTCAGACTATCGGGATACTGCAGCGGCGCGGGCGTCCTTGGCGTTTCGGGTCTTCAGTACTCGCTGAGCGATTTCCTTCGCCTCGGCGAGCGTGTAACGGCTCAGCTCTGCGCGAACATCACCCAGTGCAACCGGCGACATCGACAACGAGGTGACACCCAAACCGATCAGGACGACGGCGAGCTGGGGGTCAGCCGCGGCTTCACCACACACACCGACGGGCTTTCCCGTAACCTGACCGGCCTGGCCCACTTCGTGGATCAGCTTGAGGACAGCGGGGTTCCATGCATCCTGCAGGTCTGCAACGGTACCCAGCAGTCGGTCTGCGGCGACCGTGTACTGCGTGAGGTCGTTGGTGCCGATCGAGACAAAGGCGGCGTCTTCGAGGATGTGGTTCGCCAGCAGAGCTGCCGAGGGCACCTCGATCATGGCGCCCGCTACGGAAATTCCGAGTTCGGCGCACAAAGCCACAAACTTGGCGTTTTCGTCGGGGTTGGCAATCATCGGAGCCATCACCCACACATGAGCCTGGGTGCGTGACGCTGCACGGGCAATTGCGGTCAGCTGGTCGCGCAGGATCTGCTCGTGAGCGAA
>JBEEON010000099.1:0-15915 GCA_041191625.1 Actinomycetota bacterium
AATGTTCGACAGATTATCACCGGACCCACCGAAAAGGGAAACTTTGTTCGAAGTGTCGCCGAATTTTCTCTCGAGAAAGGACTTGACAACCACAATGTTCGAATGTATGTTCGAAACGAAGGTTCGCACCGGGTCCTCCCGGCCGAGGGCTCGGAGCGACTTTCACCACACCAAGGAGGCATCATGAGCGCAGTGACTGTTCAGCAGGGTTATGGTTTCGTTCCGGCACCCCGTCGCCACAATTCAACCCCGATGCGTTTGACCCGTCGTGGCCGTATCGCACTCGGCACCGCGATCGCAGTGCCGCTGTTGTTCGGCGCCTACCTGGTGGGTGTTGGTGCCAGCCAGGCCGATGCCGAAGTTACGGTGACTACTGTCTCCTTCGAATACGTCACGGTTATGCCCGGTGACACTCTGTGGACTATCGCGGCCGTTGTCGCCCCGAACGCCGACACCCAGCAGGTCATCGACGATATCCGCAGCCTCAACCAGCTCGAATCCTCTGTGGTTCAGCCCGGTCAGCGCATCGCGATCCCCGTCGAATACTCGAACTAGGGATTCGTTCGACTATTTCGCACGCCCTACGATAAAAGGGTGAGCCTCGATGAACTGCCCGTACGCGACGACCTTCGCGGTAAGAAGCCTTATGGGGCGCCCCAGATTAACGTCAGCATTCAGCTAAACGTCAACGAGAACACCCACCCGGTGCCCGCTCACGTCGCCGAAGACATTACCCAGGCGATCCGTGAAGCTCTGTACTCGATCAACCGTTACCCCGACCGTGAATTCACGCAACTGCGTCAGTCGCTCGCGGACTATGTGAACCACGGGGATGCCCTGTGTGGCTCGCACCGTCTGGCCTACGACACGGGCGCCACGATCGACAACCTCTGGGCGGCCAATGGCTCGAACGAGGTTCTGCAGCAAATCCTGCAGGCGTTTGGCGGACCGGGTCGCTCGGTTTTGGGATTCCCGCCCACCTATTCGATGTACCCGTTGCTTGCGGAAGGCACGGGCACCCGGTGGTTGACCGCCGAACGCGGCCCCGACTTCAGCATCACCGCGGAATCCGCTGTCGCGGCCATCCGTGAACACACACCGGACATCGTGTTCTTCTGTGCGCCCAACAATCCCACCGGCACGCCGGTGGACCTCGACGTCATTGCCGCCGCATACGACGCGACCGACGGGATTGTCGTCGTCGACGAGGCCTATCACGAGTTCATGCCCGACTCTCAGCCGCGTGCCACCACCCTGTTGTCGGGGCGTCCGCGCCTGCTGGTGTCTCGCACCATGTCCAAGGCGTTCGCCTTCGCTGGTGCGCGCGTCGGATACCTGATCGCTGACCCCGCCGCTGTGGATGCGCTGCGTTTGGTCCGTCTTCCGTACCACCTCAGTGCACTGACCCAAGCCGCCGCGACAGCAGCGCTCGCGCACTCGGCGGACATGCTCGCGATGGTGGACGACATTCGTACCCAGCGTGACCGACTTGTCGTCGAACTCACCGCTCTGGGGTATGACGCCTATGAATCGCAGACCAACTTTGTGCTGTTTGGCGGTGTCGACAACCCCCAGGCCACCTTCCAGGCGTTGCTCGAGCACGACATCATCATCCGCGATGTCGGCATTCCTCACACCTTGCGCGTGACAGCCGGAACCGAGGCCGAAACCTCCGCGTTCCTTGCCGCGCTCTCAGAAATTGGTCGATAGACTGTCTATTAGACTGAGTGTGTGAGTACACAACAGCGAATTGCGTCCATTACCCGCGGCACGAGCGAGTCGTCCGTCGAACTGACGATCAACCTTGACGGTTCCGGTCAGGCAGATATTGAAACACATGTGCCGTTCTTTAACCACATGTTGACCGCGTTCGCAAAGCACTCCCTGTGCGACCTCACCATTCGCGCCACCGGCGACATCGATATCGATGTGCACCACACGGTTGAAGACACCGGCATCGTGCTCGGTCAGGCGATCCGCCAGGCGCTCGGCGACAAGTCGGGTATTGGCCGCTACGGCGACGCTCACGTGCCCCTCGACGAGGCGCTCGCGCGCGCAGTCGTCGATGTTTCGGGGCGCCCCTTCCTCGTCCACACAGGCGAGCCCGACGGTTTTGCTCTGCACCTCATCGGCGGCCACTTCACCGGTTCGATGGTGCGCCACGTCTTTGAAGCGATTTCGTTGAACGCTGGGCTGACCGTCCACGTCAACGTGTTGGCGGGCCGTGACCCTCACCACATTGCCGAAGCCGAATTCAAGGCGTTCGCCCGCGCATTCCGCAAAGCCGTCGAACGGGATGACCGTGTTTCCGGTATTCCCTCGACCAAGGGCGCCCTGTAAGTGGTCGATGACCGCAAGCCCGTGGTCGCTGTGCTCGACTACGGTTCCGGAAACATCCACTCGGCGCTGAAGGCGCTCGAGGCGGCGGGTGCCGACGTGGTGCTGACCCGGGACCGGGCTCAGATCATGGACGCCGATGGTTTGCTGGTGCCCGGTGTGGGTGCTTTCGCTGCCGTGATGGAGCAACTGAAATCGGTCCGAGGTGACGAACTCATCGAACGCCGTTTGGCGGGTGGCCGCAAGGTGCTGGGCATCTGTGTGGGCATGCAGGTGATGTTTGAATCGGGACTCGAGCACGGGCTGGACACCGAGGGGCTAGGGGAGTGGCCGGGAGTTGTGACCCAGCTCGAGGCGCCCGTGCTTCCTCATATGGGCTGGAATACCGTCGAAGCTGCGGAAGGTTCGACCCTGTTCGAGGGCATCGAGAGCGAGCGTTTCTACTTCGTGCACTCTTATGCGGCCAAGGATTGGACTCTCGACGTCTACGGCGCCTTTGCGCAGCCGAAGGTGACATATGCCACGCACGGCGAGCGTTTCATCGCCGCTGTAGAAAACGGCCCCCTGACGGCCACCCAATTTCATCCCGAAAAGTCCGGCGAGGCCGGGCTTCGCCTGCTGGGCAACTGGATCCGATCACTGTAACGAAAGAAATCATGTCGAAACTTATTTTGCTTCCCGCCGTTGACGTTGCTGACGGTCAGGCCGTCCGCCTCACTCAGGGTGCTGCCGGCACCGAAACCTCGTATGGCGACCCGCTCGAGGCCGCCCAGAATTTCGTGGACCAGGGTGCCGAATGGCTGCACCTGGTGGACCTCGATGCGGCGTTCGGTCGTGGCGAAAACACGGCCGTGTTGCGTCGTGTGGTGAACGAACTTTCGGGCAAGCTCAACATCGAACTGTCGGGCGGAATCCGCGACGACGAGTCGCTGAAGCGTGCAATTGATGCGGGTGCTCGCCGTGTGAACCTGGGTACTGCGGCATTGGAGAACCCCGAATGGACCGCGCGCGTTATCGCCGAGTACGGCGACCAGGTTGCGGTGGGTCTCGACGTGCGCGGCACGGTGCTCGCGGCTCGGGGTTGGACCGAAGAGGGCGGCGACCTGTACGAGGTGCTCGAACGCCTCAACGATGCCGGCTGCACCCGTTACGTTGTGACCGATGTCACGAAGGACGGGATGATGAAGGGCCCGAACCTCGAACTGTTGAAGGACGTCTGCCAGCGCACCGACAAGCCCGTCATCGCGTCGGGCGGTATCTCGTCGTTGGAGGACATTGCGGCGATCCGCGATTTGGTGGATATCGGTGTCGAGGGCGCAATTCTGGGCAAGGCGTTGTACGCGGGTGCGTTCACCTTGACCGAGGCGCTCGCCGTCGCTGCGGGCTAGTCCGCATGAGTCACGACCATTCGCATCCCGGTGGCGCCGAACGTTTCGCGCGTTCGCATGACCCGTTGCACACCGATTCTGCGGGGAATTCGTGGGAGGGCCGCACCTTTCACGAGAACCCGTATGCGGGCGATGATGGCACGACCCCAGCAGCAGTCGCCGAGGCGTTGGTCACGTTCCGCCAGTCGGGCGGTTCGATCCGCGGTGTAATTGCTGCGCTTCACGAGACCCGCCTGTTGATTCCGTTGGTTGCGCATGCGGGAGATGATTTCGATCCTGAGGCGCCGATCATGGAGGACAAGGTCCAGGAACTTGCCGTGGTGACGGTCGCAGGGCCCGATGGTCGGCCCGTGATTCCGGCTTTCACGTCCGCTGCTGCGATGAAATCCTGGAACCCCGAGGCTCGTCCCATCCCCATGGACGCGCAACGCGTGGCGCTTGCCGCAGCGAGCGAGGGCGTCGACCGGATCGTGTTGAACGCTACGACCGATGAGGAACTCATGATTCGCCGCCCCGCATTGTGGGCGCTGGCGCAGGGACAGGAGTGGATTCCCGCGTGGGAGGACACTGATCTGCAGCGCCACCTCGACAAGCTGGTGTCCAAGATTCGTGGCGTGGTGAAGGTCGCGCTGGAACCCGCTGACGCGGAGGGGCGTGGTTTTACGCCAGAGCTGCGTGTGGTCCTGCATCTGGTCGCAGGGTTGAGCCAGGAGGACCTGTCGGTGCTGGTCACGAAACTCAACGAGGTTCTGACGGGCAGTACGACACTGCAGATGGCGGCGGATTCGATTGAGCTGAAGCTCGCCTTAGCCTTGTAATTCGGTGGCGGTGTTTCGGGTCAGATGACCGAGCCGGTGAACTTTTCACCGGGGCCAGCACCCGGGGCGTCCGGAATGGTGGATGCTTCGCGGAACGCCAACTGCACGGTGCGCAGTCCGTCACGCAGGATACGGGCATGAAAATCCCCGATTTCGGGTGCCGCTGCAGTGACCAAACCGGCCAATGCGGTGATCAGTGAACGTGCCTCGGCGAGGTCGGGTTCGGCGTCTTCGGCCAGTCCGCATTTGACGGCCGAGGCGCTCAGCAGGTGCAGTGCAACCTGGTTGATGATCTCGATTGCGGGTACGTCGGCGATGTCGCGGATGTCATTATTCAACTCGTCAGTCACGTCTCTACTGTAACGGGGATGCGCACGGACAGTTTTCCTGCTACTCTGGTGAAGGTTTCGGGGTAACCCGAACGAGGAAGTGGAGAAATCCCACCCGCGTATTCGTAAGATGATTGCCGGGTCGTTGTGCTCCGTCAGGTTTCTGACAGCGTAAAGGGCGCGAACACAGGTAACTGTGTTGGTTTTCTATGTTTCCTTGGGGCGTCGTCCGCCAGGTGGGTGAATGCCCACGCAAACGAAGGAGACAGATATCAGCGATCCCCGCATCAACGAGCGCATCCGCGTTCCCGAGGTCCGACTTGTCGGTCCTGCCGGTGAACAGGTTGGCGTCGTCAAGATTGAGGTTGCTCAGCGACTCGCTCGCGAAGCAGAACTCGACCTTGTAGAGGTTGCTCCGGAAGCCAAGCCGCCCGTGGTGAAAATCATGGACTTTGGCAAGTTCAAGTACGAAGCCGCTCAGAAAGCAAAGGAAGCTCGCCGTAATCAGGCTCACACGGTCCTCAAAGAGGTTCGTTTCCGCCTGAAGATCGACGTTCACGATTACGAAACCAAGCTCAAGCACGCCATCACCTTCCTCAAGGGAGGCGACAAGGTGAAAGCCATGATCCAGTTCCGTGGTCGCGAGCAGTCCCGCCCCGAAGCCGGTGTGCGGTTGCTGCAGAAGTTCGCTGAGGCTGTTGTCGAGTTTGGAACGGTGGAGCACGCTCCTACCGTTGACGGCCGCAACATGACCATGATCATCGCCCCACTGAAGAACAAGGTCGACGCGAAGGCAGAGGCCGCCAAGGCCAAGGCCGCTAAGCCCGAGGGCTCAGCAAGCGCCGACGAGACCCCCGCAGTAGCGGAATAACGAAGAGAGAGAACAATGCCGAAGCAGAAGACCCACTCGGGTGCCAAGAAGCGCTTCAAGATCACCGGTACCGGCAAGCTCAAGAAGCAGGGTGCGGGTATGCGTCACAACCTCGAAAGCAAGTCCAGCGAGGTTACCCGTCGTTTGAACAAGGACCGCGTTCTGGCCCCCGCTGACCAGAAGTTCGTCAAGAAGCTTCTCGGCCTGTAGTCCGAGCACAATTAGTTAGGGAATGAAATGGCACGTGTAAAAAACGCCGTTAACTCGGCCAAGAAGCGCCGCACAACTCTCGAGCGCGCTGCGGGTTACCGCGGTCAGCGTTCGCGTCTGTACCGTAAGGCCAAGGAGCAGGTCGTACACTCGCTCGGTTAAGCATACCGCGACCGCCGTGCGAAGAAGGGTGAGTTCCGTCGCCTGTGGATCCAGCGCATCAACGCCGCTGCACGCCTGAACGGCATCACCTACAACCGCCTCATCCAGGGCCTCGCTCTGGCTGGCATCGAGGTTGACCGCCGCATGCTCGCAGAGCTGGCTGTGAACGACGCCGCAACTTTCGCGTCGATTGCAAAGGCTGCAAAGGCTGCTCTGCCCGCAGACACCTCGGCACCCAAGGTTGCCTAGTCTGTAACGCTGTATTGCCAAAAGCCCCACAGGAAACTGTGGGGCTTTTGCTTTATCCAAGAAACGTCAAAGGCTTGTCAAACTTTCGTCCAAATCCCCGTTCTGCCCTTCCGGCGCTCGGTAGCGTGCAAGTACATCAACGATTTGCTCTACGAAAGGCAGCAATCATGAACACATTTACGAAGGGTTTGGCGGTCGCCTCGGTCATCGCCTTGGGCTCGTTCGGTTTCGCCCAGAACGCTAACGCCGCAACTGTCGAGGAAGTTCAGTCGTATCTTTCGACCGCTGTTGCCGAGCAGCTGGGCTTGACGGACACCACGTACATTGACGGTTTGATCACCGAGGCTCTGGCCAACGACTTGATCGATCCCAGCCTCACCGCAGCGGCCTCGGACGTCATTGACGGTGTCTCTACCTTGACCGCCGAAGAGCTGGCTCTGCTGCTCGATGCGAACCTTACGACCCAGCTGGACGCGATTCAGGCCGAGCTGGATGCGCTGAACGCCGTCGACCCGACCACTCCTGTCGACCCGACGACTCCGGTGGACCCGACGACTCCGACGGATGACACCACGGACGAGACGACCGACGACTCCACCGACACCACCGATGACTCGACTGATGTCGATGATTCCACCGAGGTTGAGGACGAAACGACCGAGGTCGAGGACGAGTCGGAAGCCGACGATGACGCTGTGGCCCACACCCACACTCACCGCGGCGGTCACAGCCAGGGCTCGACCCACGCCTCGACCACCGCTCACGTCCACGCGTCGACCAACAGCGCTGTCCACGACGATGCGGACGATTCGGATGCAAGCGCCGCTGCCTCTGTGCCTGCCCGAACGGGATCGCACCAGCACCGCGGTACTCGCTAACGCCGTACACGAGGGGCTCCGGGAAACCGGGGCCCCTTTTGTGCTTTAGCCTTGACACGTGATTACCAACGTCAAGGCGGGCATTGTCCGCGAGGTTTCCCGCCTCAGTCAGCGCGCTCGCCGTTTCGAGACCGGATTGTTCATGGTCGAGGGGCCGCAGGCAGTTCGCGAGCTGTTGCTGCATGACCCCGAATCCGTCGTTGATGTGTTCTTCACTGATGTGTTGGCGGAACGTCACCCCGACATCATGAAACTGGCTGATTCTTCCCCCGCAACGGTCGACGAGGTATCGAACAACGTCTTGCTGGCGATGGCGGACACGGTCACGCCGCAGGGAGTGATCGCGGTGGCACGACTGCGCGAGTTCGGCCTCGATTCGTTGTCGAAGCCGAAACTCGTCGCCATTTGTCACGAAGTTCGCGACCCGGGCAATGCGGGTACTGTCATCCGCGCCGCGGACGCGGCGGGGGCCGATGCCGTGATTATGACCGGGGACTCGGTGGACCTTCACAACCCCAAGCTGGTGCGTTCCACCACCGGGTCAATTTTTCATCTCCCGATTATCGAGCACCACAACCTGCAGGATGTCGTCAACGCAGTTCGCGCCGAGGGCATGACTGTTCTCGCTGCCGCACTGGGCGGTTCCGGCCTGCTGGGTATCCGAGGCAAGCTGGCTCAGCCCACGGCGTGGATGTTTGGCAACGAGGCGAAGGGGCTCGACCCCGAATCGCAGGCAATGGCCGATGACCGGGTGGCGGTCCCCATTTATGGTTCGGCGGAATCCTTGAACTTGGCCACCGCGGCGAGCGTGTGCCTGTATGAGACCGCGTTCGCTCAGCACTGAGGTTCGGGCTAAAGTTTTCGCTCGTTTACTGCTGTTCTAGCCGAATCAGGGCTGTGCTCAACGGTAAGATTGGCGGGTGAGTACAGTAATTTCACCCGAAGCGGTTGCCGCCGCTGTCCGCGATGCGCTCGACGCAATTGCCGCAGCCGCCACCGTTGACGAACTTAAACAGGCCCGTGCAGCGCATGTGGGCGAGAACTCCCCGTTGGGTCAACTCAACGCAGGGATGCGCGATGTGGCACCGGAACTGAAGGCCGAGACGGGCAAGCTGATGGGCCAGGCCCGCGGTCAGGTGAACGAAGCCTATGCCGCACAGGAAAGCACCCTGGCAGCCGCCGAGGAAACCGCTCGTCTGATGGCCGAAGCGGTCGACGTGACCGCTGTGGCACAGCGTCGCGTCGTCGGCGCCCGTCACCCGCTGAACCTGTTGATGGACGAAATGTCGAACATTTTTGTCGGCATGGGGTGGGAAGTTGCCGAAGGGCCCGAGCTCGAAAACGAGTGGTTCAACTTCGACGCCTTGAACTTTGACCAGGATCACCCCGCGCGTGCCATGCAGGACACCTTCTTTGTGGAGCCGGTGGAGCGTCACCTGTTGATGCGCACGCACACCTCACCCGTTCAGGTGCGTTCGTTGCTGTCGCGCGAACTCCCCGTGTATGTGGTCGCTCCGGGTCGCGTGTACCGCACCGACGAACTCGATGCCACTCACACCCCGGTCTTTCACCAGATGGAGGGCATCGCCATTGATAAGGGCCTCACGATGGCTCACCTGAAGGGCACGCTCGAGCACCTCGCCCGTGCGATGTTCGGCGAAGGTGCCCGTATCCGTCTGCGCCCCAACTATTTCCCGTTCACTGAACCCTCGGCAGAGCTCGACATTTGGCACCCCACGTTCCGTGGCGGCGCTCGCTGGATCGAGTGGGGTGGTTGCGGAATGGTGAACCCCAATGTTCTGCGTGCTGCCGGCATTGATCCCGAGGAATACCAGGGCTTTGCTTTCGGTATGGGCATCGAGCGCACCCTGATGTTCCGCAACGACGTTGCGGACATGCACGACATGGTCGAGGGCGACGTGCGTTTCTCGCAGCAGTTTGGAATGGTGATTTAAATGCGTATCCCCGCGAAGCAGCTGGCCGAATGGGTTGAGCTTCCCGCCGACGTCACCGCGCACCACCTGCACGAGGCTCTCGTATCGGTCGGTTTCGAAGAGGAAGACGTTCACGCCTCGGACCTCCAGGGGCCCATCGTGGTCGGCGAGGTGCTCGAGTTCACCCCGGAGGAGCAGTCGAACGGCAAGACCATTCGCTGGTGCCAGGTCCGTGTGGCGGAGTCCGGTGACGATGCGGTGCGCGGCATCGTGTGCGGCGCCTCGAATTTCTTTGTCGGTGACAAGGTCGTTGTGAGCCTGCCCGGCGCTGTACTTCCCGGGCCGTTCCCCATTTCGGCACGAAAGACGTACGGCCACGTGTCGGACGGCATGATCGCGTCGGCACGCGAGCTGGGTTTGGGCGACGAACACGATGGCATCCTTCGCCTCGAGACCCTGGGGTTGGACCCCGTTGTCGGAACTGACGCTATTGCCCTGCTGGGTCTTGATGATTTTGCTGTGGAAATCAATGTGACGCCCGACCGCGGTTACGCCATGTCGATTCGAGGCGTGGCCCGCGAATACGCTCACGCGTCGGGTGTGGCGTTCCGCGACCCTGCCCTCGCGGTCACGGTCGCACCGGCCTCGGGTTTCTCGGTTACCCTCGCCGACCAGGCACCCATTCGCGGTGTCGTCGGCTGCACTGGTTTTGTGACGCGTGTGGTTCGCGGGTTGGACCGCAACCGCACGACCCCTGCGTGGATGGTGAAGCGTCTCGCGTTGATGGGTGTCCGCTCGATTTCGTTGCCCGTCGATATTTCGAACTACGTGATGATGGAACTAGGGCAGCCCACTCACTGTTATGACCTGTCGAAGCTGCAGGGCGGCATCACCGTCCGACGCGCGCACGAGGGCGAAACGCTGGTGACACTCGACGAGGTCACCCGCGCGCTGTCGGTCGAAGATCTGCTGATCACCGATGGTTCCGGTGCGATTGGCCTTGCCGGTGTGATGGGCGGTGCGACCACGGAAGTGGACGATGCGACGACGGATGTTGTCGTCGAGGCTGCCACGTTTGATCCGGTCAGTATTGCCCGTTCGGCTCGCCGCCACAAGCTTCCGTCCGAGGCCTCGAAGCGTTTCGCCCGTGGCGTGGACCCGCTGGTGTCTCAGGCGGCAGCGCAGCGTGTCGTGGACCTGTTGGTCGATTTGGGTGGCGGTACCGCTGACTCTCTCGGCTCGACCGAGGTCAACTATTCGGCGCCGTCGGCCATCTCGCTGACCGAAGCCTTTGTGTCCGGCCTGATCGGGACCGATTATTCGCGCGAGGAAATCGGGGGAGTGCTGCAGGACATTGGCGCGACCGTGACCGAAACCCCGGGTGGTTTCGATGTCGTGCCGCCGTCGTGGCGCCCCGACATTGTGGACGCTCCCTCGCTGGCAGAGGAAGTTGCCCGTATCCACGGGTATGACCGAATCCCTTCGGCGCTTCCTGTGGCCCCTCCGGGCCGAGGTCTGACGGCATCGCAGTCCGCTCGCCGTCGAGTGTCCCAGGTGCTTGCCGCCAGTGGCCTCACTGAAACTCTGGCCTACCCGTTCACGAACGCCGCCGATAACGCGTTGTTCGGTTCGGTGTCGGGTGAACCCGTTCAGGGCATGACGTTGGCAAACGCCTTGGACCCCGACAACAACGTCCTGCGAGTCTCGTTGCTGCAGGGCCTTTTGGATAACGCAAAGCGCAACGTCGCTCGCGGCCTCACAAGCCTCGCGGTATTCGAGTTGGGTGCAGTATTCACACCCCACGGCCCGACCGGCTCCGACACGATCCCCGTGGGAACAGAACTTCCCGCAGACTCCGTCCTGTCCGAACTGTATGCCAGCACCCCGGCGCAGCCGTGGCACGTCGCCGCGGCATTCACGGGGTCGATTGTCAGCCGTCAGCCCGGCCAGCCCGCGGTCGCCGCGTCGCTTGCCGAAGCGCTCGACACGGTCCGTGCAATTGGTGTGGCCGTCGGTGTGCCGCTGGACCTTCGCCAGGGCCGTCATGGCGCCTTCCACCCCGGTCGTTGTGCCGAGGTGTTTGTGGGTGACACTTCGGTCGGGTTCGCCGGCGAGATCCTTCCGTCCGTTGCCACGGGCCGGGATTTGCCTCGGGTCGTCGCAGCACTCGAGTTAAACCTCACCGCGATCATTGACGCAAAACCCGATCATGTCGAGGCCGTGCCCGTACTGGTGTACCCCGCAGCTACCCAGGATTTGACGCTGGTTGTCGACCGCAGTGTGCCTGCGGAATCGATTCGTGCAGCTGTTGTGGCCGGCGCGGGTGAGCTTCTGGAAAGCGCCGTGCTCGTCGATGACTACCGCGGAACCGGATTGGGCGACGACGAAAAGTCGTTGACTTTCGCATTGCGTTTCCGGGCCGCAGATCGCACTCTTACTCAGGCTGAAGCTACCGAAGCGAAACTCGCGGGTGTTGCGTCGGCAGCAGAGCAGTTCGCCAGCAGGATTAGGGAGTAACCATGTCGTTGCGTGTTGCCGTCGCCGGAGCCAGCGGGTATGCCGGTGGAGAACTGGTGCGGCTTCTCGCCGCGCATCCTGAACTCGACGTGGTCACGGTGACCGCGAATAAAAATGCGGGACAACTGCTCGGTGCGGTTCACCCATACCTTGCACCGTTGGGGCTTACGCTGAGCCCCACGACCCCCGAGGTGCTCGCAGGACATGACGTTGTGTTCCTCGCGTTGCCGCACGGAGCATCCGGTGCTCTCGGCGAGGCGTTGGCGGACGCTCGGTTGGTCGTGGACTGTGGCGCGGACCGTCGCCTGACGGACCCGACCGCGTGGGCTGACTATTACGGCGGCGATTTCAACGAACCGTGGGTGTACGGGCTTCCCGAGCTCGTCCACGCTGACGGCACCAAGCACCGTGAGGCGCTCGTCGGGGCGACTCGCATTGCCGCTCCGGGGTGCAACGCTTCGGCTGTTACTCTCGCGTTTGCCCCCGGCATTCGCGCCGGCGTGATCGAGGCCCGCGACCTGGTTTCGGTGCTGGCTGTCGGCCCCTCGGGTGCGGGCAAGAGTCTGCGCGAGGATTTGCTTGCCTCTGAGATCCTCGGATCCGCCTCGCCGTACGCTTTGGGTGGAACTCACCGGCACAACCCCGAGATTCGCCAAAACCTGGAGGTCGCGGGCGGTCACGACATCAGCTTGACGTTCTCGCCCAGCCTTGTTCCCATGTCTCGTGGCATTTTGGCCACCAACTCGGCGCGACTTGCCGCCGGTGTTTCGGCCTCCGACGTTCGTGCAGCATGGCTCGACGCGTATTCCGACGAGCGTTTCGTCCGTGTGTTGCCCGCCGGCCAGGTTCCGCGCACCGCGGACACGGTCGGTGCCAACACCGCGCTGCTGCAGGTTGCGGTGGATGAACGTTCGCAGCGCGTGGTCATTGTGTCGGCGATCGACAACCTGGTGAAGGGCACCGCCGGGGCGGCTATCCAGTCCGCCAACATCGCCCTCGGCTTCCCCGAAGACCACGCACTTCCCCTGTTAGGAGTAGCCCCATGACCGTAACGTACCCTCAGGGTTTCATGGCCTCCGGTGTTGTCGCCGGACTGAAGTCGTCGGGCAAACGCGATATGGCGCTTGTCGTCAATTTGGGGCCGCTGGATTCCGCCGCCGCAGTGTTCACATCGAACCGCGCCCAGGCGAATCCGATCATCTGGTCAAAGGAAGTTCTGAAAGACAACCAGGTGACCGCGATTGTCCTCAATTCGGGTGGCGCAAATTGTTTCACCGGTGCCCAGGGTTTCCAGACCACTCACGCGACGGCCGAGGCGGTTGCTGCGCAACTGGATCTGTCGAGCGGTGACGTCGTCGTGTGCTCTACGGGCCTGATCGGCGAGCAGCTGCCCTGGGACAAGCTTGAGGCCGGTATCGGTTCGCTCGTATCGGAACTGTCCGTTGATGGTGGAACTGCCGCAGCGGAAGCGATCATGACGACGGACTCAGTGGCAAAGACCGTTGTCCGTGACGGTTCGGGTTACCGCATTGGAGGTATGGCCAAGGGCGCAGGAATGCTGGCGCCGGGTTTGGCGACGATGCTCGTGGTGATCACCACAGACGCTGACATCCCTGCCGCTCAATTGGACGCCGCATTGCGCCAGGCCACGAGCCATTCGTTTGACCGTCTGGATTCCGACGGTTGCATGTCGACCAACGACCAGGTCACGTTGATGGCGAGCGGCGCGAGCGGGGTCACCCCGGATTTCGCCGAGTTCGCGGCTCTGCTGCGTGATGCCTGCCAGGATTTGGCACGTCAGTTGCAAGCCGACGCCGAGGGCGCATCGCACAACATTGAAATTGTGGTGACCGAGGCCGCGTCCGAGCAGGATGCCGTCGAGGTGGGTCGTTCGTTGGCTCGCAACAATCTGTTCAAGGCCGCCATCTTTGGCAACGACGCCAACTGGGGGCGCGTGCTCGCCGCCATCGGCACCACTGCTGCAGCGTTTGACCCCTACAACGTCGACGTGTCGTTCAACGGTGTCCGACTGTGCACACAGGGCGGCCCTGATCGTCCTCGGGAGGACGTCGACCTCACACCGCGCCACACCCTCGTCGAAATCGTGTTGCACGCGGGTGGCGAATCGGCCACAATTTTGACTAACGACCTCACCCACGATTACGTACACGAGAACAGCGCATACTCCAGCTAATGACAGTGAATACCCGCACCCACGAAGCCGCTCGAGCGAAAGCCAGCGTGCTGATCGAGAGCCTGCCCTGGCTGCGTCGCTTCGCCGGCAAGATTGTTGTGGTCAAGTTTGGCGGGAACGCGATGGTTTCCGAGGAATTGCAGCAGTCGTTCGCAGAGGACATGGTGTACCTGCGTTCTGTGGGTATCAAGCCGGTCGTTGTGCACGGTGGTGGCCCACAGATTTCGGCGATGTTGGACCGACTGGGTATCGAGAGCGAATTCCGTGCTGGATACCGTTACACCTCGCCGGAAGCGATGGATGTCGTGCGCATGGTGTTGTCGGGTTCGATCAGTCGCGACCTAGTCCGTCACATCAACCGTCACGGCGCTTTGGCGACGGCGGTCAGTGGCGAGGACGCGGGACTGTTCCTGGGTAAGCGCCGCACGGTGATCGAGAACGGCGTCACCGTGGACTTGGGTCTGGTCGGGGATGTCATCGAGGTCGACCCACAGGCGGTTCTCGCCGAGATCGATGCGGGTCGAATCCCTGTCGTCTCGTCCACCGCACCGGATATCGAGAACCTCGAACAGAGCCTCAATGTCAATGCTGACTCGGCTGCAGCGGCGCTCGCCGTCGCATTGGGTGCCGAGAAGCTGGTGATTCTGACCGATGTCCAGGGTTTGTACCGCAACTGGCCGGACACCGATTCGCTGGTATCGAGCATCACCTCGAGTGAGTTGCGTGCGTTGGTCCCCAGCCTCGAATCCGGAATGATCCCCAAGGCCCTCGCCTGCGTGGAGGCCGTCGAGGGTGGCGTGTCGAAGGCCGCAATGATTGACGGCCGCGAGCCTCATTCCGTCCTCATCGAAATTTTCACACCCGAAGGCATCGGCACCGAAGTCGTCTCTGCCTGAGACCTGCCGTATACGAAAAGAGATAGATATGGTTCGCCACTTCCTCCGCGACGACGACATCACGCCCGCCGAACAGGCCCAGATTTTGGATCTGGCCTTGGCGATGAAGAACGACCGTTACGGGTACCGCCCGCTGGAGGGGCCGCAGACGGTGGCGGTCATCTTTGACAAGACGTCGACCCGTACCCGGGTGTCTTTCTCTGTGGGCATCACGGACCTTGGCGGTAACCCGCTCATCATCCAGCCGGGGGACTCGCAGCTGGGCGACAAGGAATCCGTTGCCGATACTGCCCGCGTGCTCGAGCGCATGGTGTCGGCCATCGTGTGGCGAACCTACAAGCAGTCAGCGTTGGACGAGATGGCGGACCGCACCACGGTCCCGGTTATCAATTCGTTGACGGATGACTTCCACCCCTGTCAGTTGCTGGCCGACCTGTTGACCATTCGGGAACACCGGGGTGAACTCGCCGGTCTGACGGTTGCCTTCATCGGCGACGGCGCCTCGAATATGGCACATTCCTACCTGCTGGCCTGTGCCACAGCAGGAATGAACATCCGTTTGGCCACACCGTCGGTGTACCAGCCCGCAGCTTCCGTTGTGTCGAAGGCGCACGAGATTGCCGCAGAGACCGGTGGAACAGTGTGGGTTGGCGACGATGTCACGCATGCTGCGACGGGCGCCGACATCGTGGTGACCGACACGTGGATTTCGATGGGAAAGGAAGACGAAAAAGCGGAACGCTTGCGTAACTTCAGCGGCTACCGTGTCAGCCCGGCGTTGATGGCGCTCGCCGATCCTGCCGCACTCTTCCTGCACTGCCTGCCCGCCTACCGCGGGTACGAGGTGGACGCCGAAGTCATCGATGGCCCCCAGAGCGTGATCTGGGATGAGGCCGAGAACCGTCTTCATGCACAAAAAGCCCTCATGCATTTTGTTCTGACCGAGGGGAAGTAACTGATGTCGCACAACACTGTGGGTGAAACGAACGACGGCGCACTGTGGGGCGCTCGCTTCGCGAGTGGGCCCAGCCCCGAGCTTGCGCGCCTGTCGAAGTCCACGCATTTCGATTGGCGGTTGGCCAGCTATGACATCGCGGGTTCCACCGCTCATGCTGCGGCCTTGAACGCTGCG
>JBEEON010000100.1:0-20130 GCA_041191625.1 Actinomycetota bacterium
TTCGTCACCGACCGCATGGCGGACTGTCGACTACATCGTCACGAGCGTCATTGCCGTGTTGGGCGGGGCACTGTTTGTGCTCTGGGGCCAGGCCTATGTCCCTTTGAGTGCTGGGCTGATGCTCGTGCTGCCCGGGTCGGAAGCGTTGCTGGACGGGGGTTGGCTGTTCCCCGGCATCCTGGTGGCCATGATTGTCCGTAAGCCGGGGGCCGCGTTCGCGGGAGAGATGATCGCCAGCGTCGTGTCCGTGGCGATTGGAAATGCCTGGGGCGGTGCCGCGTTGCTGTTGGGCTTTGCACAGGGTCTGGCACTGGAGGCCGGTTTCGCTGTCCGACGCTACCGTTCATTCGGCGGCGTCACCATTGTCGTGGCGGGGCTTTTGGGTGGAATCACCCAGGGCGTCCTCGAGGTGCTGAACTGGTATGCCGGAGCCACGGCAGCATTTACCGGGGTCTATGTGGCGTCGGCCGCGGTCTCGGGCGTGGTGTTGGCCGGAGGGTTCTCGGTCATTGTGCTGCGTTCCGTGAAGTCGACCGGAGTTTTGCGCCAGTTCGGGCACGTATAAATGCCCGTCGCGCTGCGAGAATTCACCGGATGGTCGTGGACCTTTCACGGTGATGCATCGAGCGCATTGACCAGCATTTCCTTCCGAATCGAGGCAGGGGAACGGGTGTTGATCGCCGGCCCCAGTGGCGGCGGAAAGTCGACATTGCTGCGCGCGATTGCGGGCTTGCTGTCCGAGGACACGGGTTCATCGGGTGGTGAGCTGATCGCCGCAGCGGTGCGCGTCGGTTATGTGGGCCAGGAACCCGACGAGCAGATTCTGTTGCCCACCGTGAGGGAAGACGTCGCGTTCGTCGCGGAAACGACTGTGGACAACGCATCCGAGGTCCAGGGTGTTGTCCGCCACGCGTTGGACACCGTTCGAGCACTGCCGTTGATCGAACGGGCGACCACCGCGCTGTCGGGTGGCGAGAAACAGCGCGTTGGCGTGGCCGCCTGTGTCGCCGCCGGAGCAGACCTTCTGATCTGCGATGAACCTACCGCCAGCCTTGATCCCGCGAATGCGGTTCAGGTGAGGGACGCGATCGGTGCAGCCGTCCGGAAACGTGGTGCGAGCCTCGTTGTCGTCGAACATCGTATTGACCTGTGGCGTGACCATGTCGACCGAGTTGTGGTGGTCGCCGATGGTGCAATTGTGTCGGACCTGCCGATCGCACAGCACCTCGCCGCCGTCCGCGCGGGGGAGGGTGCTCTGAGGCTGTGGACCGCCGCACCCTCATCGAACCGTCAGCGTCCCACACCCGAACTGTCCGGGCAGCTCGTGATTCAATCCCGCGGTCTCGTTACCGATAGGGCGACCGATGCGCCGACGATTGCCGTCCCCGACCTCACCGTCTTTCCCGGCCACTGCGTTGCCCTGATTGGCCCCAATGGTAGCGGCAAGACCGCAACCCTGAGGGCGCTCGCGGGTCTTCGAGCTCCACGCGAGGGGGACATCGTCTATTCCGGCTTCACCCGGCAGCCGCACCGAATCACCGCGCGCCGTCGGGCGCAATTCGCCGCCAGCGTGCTGCAAAATCCGTCGTATTCATTCCTGCACTCCACCGTCGCGGACGAGGCTCCCGCACACGTGTTGGGCGCATTGGGGTTGTCGCGGCTCGATGCGCGAAACCCGCACAGTCTCAGCGGCGGCGAACGGCGCCGATTGGGGATGGCGATTGCACTCGGCGGTAAACCCGCTGTCATATTTCTCGATGAGCCGACGTTTGGACAGGACCCGCAGTCATGGCGGGATGTGGTGTCGGTGCTGGACGACTACCTGTCATCCGGGGGCGCCGTGGTGATGGCCACACACGACCACGAACTGGTTCGCGCTCTGGCCGACGACGTCATCGAGTTGGGGGGCGACGCATGAGGCGCGCACATCCGGTCGTGATACTCGCGGTGGCTCTGCTTCCCGCACTGGTGCTGCTGTTCACGATCGACCCGTTAACCCCCGTCATGGTGGGTGCTGTGTGTTGCATCGTGCTGTGGTGGGTGGCGCCGCCGTTGCCCGGGGCCGTCCGAGCGACACCGCTCCTGGGCCTCGTCGCCGTATCCGCGCTGGGTGCCTTTGTCGTGAATGCACTCTATGGTGTGCCCGGCGGTGACGTGTACTGGCAGTGGGGTTTCCAACAGGTCACGGAACGATCACTCACGCTGGCGACCGCTCAGGCAGCACGTGCTCTGGCGGTGGGGATTCCCGCGGTCCTTCTCGCCCGTTCCCTCATGGTGTCGACCCTGGCGGCGTGGTTGGCCACCGCGCGCATAGTCCCCGCACGGTTTGCGCTGGCGACATTGATCGGCATTCGGTTGGTGCCCATCATTGTGTCGGACGTCCGTGAGACGGTGATTGCTCGCGGCGCTCGCGGTGTGGGTGCGACCCCTGTGTCCGTGACCATTTCGGTGATTGTTGTCGCGATCAGGCGGGCGATTCGCATGAGCGAGATTGCCGAGATTCGTGGTTTCGCTGCGCCGGGCAGGGTGTGGAGCTCATTCGAACCAGTGCGCGCTCGCGATGGCGTGGTTCTGGCGGTCACTGTCGCAGCTGTCGCGTTGTCGGTCGCACTGACGGTGACCAGCGGACTGTGGGATGTGTTGCGTGCCTGAAACACAAATTGTGCTGATTGACGGTCGCAGTGGGGCCGGAAAGACAGATTTGGCCGACCGGTTGGCGTCGATTTGGGAGTGCCCTGTCGTGCACCTCGACGACGTGTACCCGGGGTGGGATGGTTTGCGTGCGGGTCGCGACGCGGTGATTCGGGATGTCGTCATCCCGATGGCGAATGGCGGTGACGGCAGTTACCGGCGATGGGACTGGGTGCTCGGCGCGCCAGCGGAAACCGTCCTCGTTCCGTCTGTGCCACTGATCATCATCGAGGGGTGTGGGATTTTGACCCCGCTCAGTGCCGAATACGCCGATGTGGCGTTGTGGGTGGAATGTGCGGATGACGTTCGACGAGAACGAGCGGTGCGGCGTGACGGTCACGCGACCGCCGAGAATTACGATCGCTGGGCCCGGCAAGAAGATGACGTCATCGCCACCGATTTTCCGATGGCGTTGGCCGACGAGATCCTGAGAACCGACGACGAGGAATGAAAAAAGGCCCGGATGACCGGGCCTCAGTGGGGTGGCTAACGGGGCTCGAACCCGCGACCTTCCGGACCACAACCGGATGCTCTACCAACTGAGCTATAGCCACCATGTGCGCCGAAACGCAACTCTGTAATTGTATTACAGTTTTCCGCTCCATTTTTCCACCGAAGCCGCAGCGTGCGCTTTGGCTTGGTCGCTGGTGGGACCAGCGCCCTCCAGGAATACCGCGGAGCGGTAGTAATCGAGCTCGCGAATCGACTCGAGGATATCGGCAAGTGCTCTGTGACCGCCGTTTTTTTCGGGGGACTGGAAGTAGGCACGGGGGAACCAGCGCCGCGAGAGTTCCTTGATGCTCGACACGTCGATCGAGCGGTAGTGCAGGAATGCGTCGACCTCGGGCAGGTAACGGTTGATGAACGTGCGGTCCGTGCCGATCGAATTGCCACCAACGACTGCGGTGCGGGGCTGTGCCACGAAACGCTGAATGTATTCCACAATCTGCGTCTGAGCCTCGGCGATGCTGACACCGTTGTCGAGTTCGGTGATGAGGCCGCTGACGGTGTGCATGTTGGTGACGAAATCGTTCATCTGTTCCAACGCAGCGGTGCTGGGCTTGATGACTACCTGGAAACCGGGGTCGAGCGGTTCCAAATCGTAGTTAGTGACGATGACGGCAACTTCGACAATTTCGTCAATATCGGGGTTCAGACCGGTCATTTCACAGTCGATCCAGACAATACGGTCGTCGGCAGCACTCATCTCATAAGCCTATCGTGCGCGTGGTTGTGCGGCGCGGGCCAGAAGTCGGTCGGGGTTAACCCAGCAGTGACGCCATCTGCTTGTAAATGATCGCGGCGGCGCGTTCCGGCATCAACCGGATCAGTCGATCCATCATCTTTGCGTCGTTACCGATGAACACGTGGTACGCCTTCTTTTCGATGCCGTCGACGATCATGGCACCGGCGACGGGCGCTGGTGTGGTGGGGAATTTTGCTGCGGATTCCGACATTTTGGCGACTTCGGCTTCGGTCACCGCACCCGAGTTCACGGAGATGTTGGTCGCGATGGCGCCGGGGAAGATGGTGGTTACACCCACCGAGGTGTCCATCAGTTCCGAGTGCAGGCCCTCGGTCAACAGACGCACCGCAGCCTTGGTCGCCCCATAGATGGTTTGACCGGGCACGGGGGCGTATCCGCCCATGCTCGACACGTTGGCGATGTGCGCCTCGGGTCGGGCGATGAGGTGAGGAAGGAAGGCCTTCACGAGGTTGATGGGGCCCCACAGGTTGACGTCGACGACGCGTTCGATTTCGGTGAAGTCGAGGTCGTTGACCTTCTTGAATTTGTGGATGATTCCGGCGACATTGACGAGAGCGTCGACCTGGCCGTGCTTGCGCTTAATTGCGGCGGGAAGTTTGCCGACGGCTTCACGGTCAGCGATGTTGACGACGTGGGTCGAGATGCGTGCGCCCAGTTCGCCCGCAAGGGTTACGGTTTCGGCGAGTCCGGCCTTGTTGACGTCGATTGCGGCGACTTTCGCGCCTCGACGAACCAGCTCGAGTACGACCTCGCGGCCGATGCCAGCACCACCGCCGGTGACGACGAGTACTTTGTCTGAAACCTTCATCTTGACTCCTTGGGGGATCCTGTTGTAGTCAATCTAACACTGTGTGCGCTAAATCGCGTTGCGTGGTGTCTTATTCCTCGTCGCGCCAGACAATCTGTCCGTCGATCCAGGTTTCCTGCACCCGAATCGAAGGGAGCATGTGCGGTGCCGTGGTGAGTGGGTTCCCCTCAAGCACGAGAAAATCGGCAGCGGAACCGACCACGAGCCGGCCCCGTGAATCCGACAGCGACTGGTATGCGGAGCCCGATGTGTAGGCGTTGAGCGCCGATTCGACCGAGATGCGTTGCGACGGTATCCAGCCTCCCTCCGGAATTCCCTCCTCTGTCTGCCTGCTGACCGCCACCTGGACCGCGGGGCGCCAATCGGCTGTGGTCACGGGCCAGTCGCTACCCATCGACACGGCGGCGCCCGAGGCGATCAGGTCGGCGATGCGGTACTGCTGCTGGGTGCGTTCCGGCCCCAGCCGCGGAGCAGTCTGTTCGACCATCACGTCATCGAGTTGGGCCCAGTACGGTTCGAAATTTGCGATGACGCCCAGTTCGGCGAATCGGGGAGTGTCGGCGGGATTGAGCACATGGACGTGAGCAATGACGGGACGACGGTCACGTTCCCCGTTCAGTGCGGTCACCTGTTCAATAACGTCCAAGGCGCGCCGCACAGCTGCGTCACCGATGGCGTGCAGGTGCAGTTGAAAACCGAGTGCGTCCACGCGGGTTGCTGCGGCCAACAGTTCGTCGTGGGACCAATTCGCGATGCCCCGATCGTCGTTCGTCACATCGGAGTACGGTTCGAGCATGTCGGCCGTGTAGTTTTCCACCACTCCGTCGACAAAAAATTTGATGCTGTGGCAGGTCAGTCGTGGGTGTGCGAGCGTGTCGACGCGCACCTTGTCGCGGGTGAATCCGTCGAGTTGTGCCCGCCACGATCCCGGTTCGGCTTTGAGCGCCAGGTTGACCCGAACATGAATACGTTTCTGTCGGGCCGCAGCGAGGTATCCGTCGACATCCGATGGTTCGACCCAGGCGTCTTGGACCCAGGTGACGCCTAAACGTGAATACTCGGCAGTTGCCCAATCGATACAGTCCACGAGAAATTCAGTGGACCGCGCGGGCATCGCCGCTTTCATCAGGTCAATGGCACCGTATTCCTGCAGGGTGCCCAGCGGGCTGCCGTCGCCTCGACGCACGATCCGTCCCAGTGGGGGCTCGGTGGTCGACGAATCGATTCCTGCGGCCTTCAGCGCTGCGCTGTTGACCCAGTAGGTGTGATAGTCCTGACAGTTCAGGACGACGGGTCGGTCGATGTGGTCGAGCCATCGGGCGTCAAAGAGCCCGTCCGCGGTCAGCGTGGAGTCGTAGCTTCCTCCCACGATCCAGTCGAGTTTGGGGTGATCCAGTGCGAATTGGGCGACGCGCTGGGCAATCTGGTCGACGCTGGTGCAGTCGCGAATGCGCGGGCCCAGTGTTTCGGCGCCGGCAAATACGGGATGAGCGTGACCATCGCCAATTCCGGGAAGAATCGTTGCCCCTGCCAATGACCGGGATTCCGTGCCGGCCGCTCTCACCATTCCAAGGGCGTCGTGGCCGACAGCCGATATGAATCCGTCGGTGATAGCCACAGCGGGGTGAGTGACCGCGCGCAGTGCACCGCCGTCCTCAATAAATTCGGTGATGACGTTCGCATCGGTGAGCACGACGGTGTGCACGGTTCCTCCAGAAAAACTCGGGTGTGCTGCCACTGTATTGCGGAAGCGTCAGCGGGCGGTGCAGGCGTTCCGTGCGGTGTGGCTTAGCCTTGAGAGGTGACGGTACATTCTGCTGAACGACAGCGTTCTTTCCAGTTCGCGCTGCTCGTTGCGTTCACCATTCAAGGTTTCCTTGCCGCCACCCAAATTCCCCGTGTGCCGGACATCATCGACCAGATTGGTGTGACCTTCACCCAGTGGGGTGCAATTGTCGGTTTTCTTGCGCTGGGGTCCGCGACGGGGTTGTTTGTGGCGAACAGGTTGATTGAACGTTTTGGTGGAAACGTCGTCGCGATTGTGGCCTTTGTCATTTTTTCGACGATTACGGGTTCGATCGGTTTCATGCACAACGCGGTCGTGTACTTCGTCTCGGCGTTCATCGTGGCGTTCATCATGTCCTGCTACAACCTCGCCATCAACGCGCAGGCTGTGCTGGCTCAGCAGATGGCCGGCAAAGTAATCCTGGGCCGTTTCCATGCTGCGTGGTCGATTGGTGCCGCCAGTGCGGCTGCGCTGTCGGGCGCTCTGACCCCGATTTTGGACATCCGAGTGCATTTCATCGTCTTTGCGGGTTTCAGCTTGGCGGTGTTCATGCTGTGGGGTTCGCGCCTGTTGAACCGCGAAGAGGGTCGCAGCGCGGACGTGAATTCCGACAAGGCGCGAGTGCCGTGGTTACACATGCCCAAGAGGGTCTACCTGTTGGCTGCGGGACTTTTCTGTGCGGTGTTCCCCGAGGCTGTGATGGTCGACTGGAGCGCAATTCTCATCCGAGACGGTCTGGGCATACCGGTGAGTTTGCGTGCACTGCCATATGCCACCTTTGCGACGGCCATGATTGTGGGGCGGTTGTTGATTGGTCGGATCACGGCACGTATGTCATTTGGCCGCCTTGCCGTTCTGGGTTCTGCGACGTCTGCCGTTTCGGGTGCGTTGAGTTTGATGGTCGCACCCACGCTGATCGAGGCGAACCCGGTTGTGGGCGTCATCGTGCTGTCGGCGCTGTGGGCCCTCGCAGGGTTCGGCACCGCGGCTCTCGTCCCGTCATATTTCTCCGCCACAAACACGGTTCCGCACATGACAACGGGTGCCGTCATGTCGCGAATCATCATCGTCGAGATGGCGGTGATGACGGTCGCAAAGATCCTGATGGGAGCTTCTGCCGAGGGGTTCGGCATCAGCGTCGCCTACTGGGGTGTAATTGGGGCCTGGGTGGTGACCAGCGTCATTGCGGCGTATGTCGCACGGCTTGAACCCGCCAGGCACACTGACGACTAGAGTCCGGTCACACGTTCCAGCATCGGCAACGGGTTTCCGAATCGGTGAGCGGTCACCGAAATTGCCTGTTCGCGGTAGAACGGAAGCAATTCGATTCGGCCTGATTCGGTGACGGGTCCGGCATAGATCGCGATTGTGGGGTTTGCCAAGGGCGAGCCCTGCTCAATCGTGGGCAGCGTCCCAATCCAGCGCACTCGAATGTCATCGGCGTGGGCCAGATGGCGTTCGAATTCCTCGGCAGTCTCGAATGAGGTGGTAACACCCTCCATGCCGTGCAAGGCCCCAGCCGCAGCGGCGACCGCCGTGTTTGTGGGGTCGATGCTGAATCGTGCGTCGTACACGTAGTGCGACAGTGCAACCATGCGCCACAGGTCGTACACAGTGGCATCCGCTGCGAATCGCACGGTGGTGTGGGCGGGCAGGTAGCGGAACATGTTGATTTCCGCCGACAGGCCGGTCACATCCTTGTTGGCAAAGAACTGCGAGGGGGTACGAGAGTCCGACACTGCAGCACGGGCCAGCGACGAGTATTCGGCGGGGCGCAGCTGGGATTTGGCGGCGGCCAACACCTCATCGACGTCGGGGTGTCGGTGGGTGATGTCACGAGCGGTCGCCTTGGTGGCGTTCTGAGGCTTCCAGGTGCCCAGGCCCAGGAGGTAGTTCGGGCCGCCCGCCTTTGAACCCGGCCCGATTGCCGAGCGCTTCCAACCGCCGAACGGCTGGCGCTGCACGATTGCGCCGGTGATGCCACGGTTTACATAGAGGTTTCCAGCCTGGACGCGGGACAACCATTCCGAGATTTCGGCGGCATCGAGCGAGTGAATTCCCGCAGTCAAACCGTAGTCGACGGCGTTCTGAAGTTGGATGGCGTCGTCGAGTGTGCTGGCGGTCATGATCGAGAGCACGGGGCCAAAATATTCGGTCATGTGCGAGGGGGCTCCCGGCGCTACGCCGTCACGAATTCCGGGGCTCCACAGGCGGCCGGTGGAATCCAGCTGCTCGGGCTTCACGAGCCACTGCTCGGATCCGTCCAGTTCGGTGAGTCCACGCAACAGTTTTCCTGCGGCGGGTTCGACGATGGGCCCAATTTTTGCCATGGGGTTCGACGGGTAGTCGACGGGCATGGAACGGACTGCGTCCACGAGCTGGCGGCGGAATCGTTCCGACCGCGCAACCGATCCGACGAGGATGACGACCGAGGCGGCCGAGCACTTCTGACCTGCGTGACCGAATGCCGAGTAGGCGACATCTTTTGCGGCAAGGTCGAGGTCGGCACTGGGTGTGACGATGATCGAATTCTTGCCACTGGTTTCTGCCAGCAGGGGCAGGTCAGGGCGGAACGAGCGGAACAGCTTTGCGGTCTCGTATCCGCCGGTGAGAATCACCCGGTCGACTCGCGGGTCTGAAATGAGCTGCTGACCCAGATCGTTTTCGGATACCTGAATGGACTGCAGTGCGCCCTTGGGGACGCCTGCCTTCCACATCAGGCTGGCAAGGTAGGCGCCACAGCGGGCAGCCTGCCCTGCAGGCTTAAAGATCACGGCGGATCCCGTGGCCAAAGCGGCCAAGGCGCTTCCCGCGGGGATTGCGATGGGGAAGTTCCACGGCGGTGTGACGACCGTGATTCGGGCGGGCACGAATTCTGCACCGTCAACGGCATCCAATTCAAGGGCACGTTCGGCGTAGTAGTGGGCAAAGTCGATGGCTTCCGAGATTTCGGGGTCGGCCTGGTCGATTGTTTTGCCCGTTTCGCTGGCGGCAACCTCGATGAGTTCGGCGCGGTGGGCTTCCAGGATGTCGCCGACGCGGTGCAAAATTTCGGCACGTTCGGCAGCGGACTTTGCGCCCCAGGTGGTGCTGGCACGCAGTGCGGCACCGAAAACAGTGTTGAGGCCCGCGGTCGAGGTCACCTGAGCTTTGGCGACGAGGTCGACACCCAAAGTGCTGTCGGCGACGCGGCGAAGGATGTCGTAACCCCATTCACGGTTTGCGGCGATTGCGGGATCCGTGTCGGGGGAGTTGCGGAATTCACCCGAGAATCGGTCGGCTCGAGCGGTGCGGTCCTGCACGCGGTTCGGTTCGGGGACGGATTCGTCCAGATCGGCGAGGCTGGCACGGAAACGGGCCTCTTCCCGAGCAAAGAACACGGGGTTGTCGAGTTCAAAGACGGCGGACATGAAATTGTCGCTGCTGGCGCCTTCTTCGAGTCGGCGAATCAGGTAGGCGATAGCGACATCGAACTCTTTGGGGTGCACGACGGGCGTGTACAGCAGCAGTCCGCCGGTAGTACGGCGAACAACCTCGGCCTGGGCCTGTGCCATTCCCAGCAGCATTTCAATTTCGATGCCATCGGTGACGTTGCGTTCCTTTGCCAGATGCCAAGCGAATGCAATGTCAAACAGGTTGTGCCCGGCGACACCGACACGCAGGTTCCGGATGTGGTCGGGAGTCAACGCATAGTTGAGGACGCGCTTGTAGTTTGTGTCGGCTTCCTGCTTGGAGCGCACGGTGGCGAGCGGCCAGTCGTGCAATTCGGCGTCGACCTGCTCCATGGGAAGGTTTGCGCCCTTCACGAGTCGAACCTTGATGGCCGCACCACCGCGTGCGCGACGGGCATCGGCCCATTTCTGCAGTCGAATCATCGCGCCGAGTGCATCGGGAAGGTATGCCTGCAGCACGATTCCGGCATACAGTTTTTCAAATTCGGGCTGGTCGAGGATTTGCGTGAAGACGGCGATGGTCAGGTCGAGGTCGTGGTATTCCTCCATGTCCAGGTTGATGAACTTGGGGGAGGAGGGGTCTGCGGCGATGCGATACAGGGGCTCCAATTGTGCCGAGATGTGTTCGACGGCTTCGTCGAAGGCCCACGAGGAGTGTGGTGCAACCGCGCTCGATACCTTGATCGAGACGTAGTCCACGTCGGGGCGGCGCAGCAGGTCGGCCGTGCCCTTGAGTCGCTTGTGTGCTTCGTTCTCACCGAGCACTGATTCACCCAAAAGGTTGATGTTTAGCTTTGCTCCGCCGCTGCGGATTGCACTCAACGCCGCACCGAGTTTGTCGTCGGTCGCGTCAATTACGAGGTGGCTGACCATGCTGCGCAGCACTCGACGTGCGATGGGGATCACGATCCAGGGGACAATCTGTCCGGCGAACCCGCCGAGCATGATCGCATAGCGCAGTGCCGGAGGCAGGAATTGGGGGATGATTCCCGTGAGGTTCGCGAGGTTATTCGCCGCAACTCGGACGTCTTCGGGGCGGACTACGCCGTCGACGAATCCCACGGCGAACGCCAGACCGTTGTCGTCCTGAAGCAGGCCAGCGAGGCGCTCCGAGGCCGCCGAGGCGGGGATGTCCTGCGACTCCACGAGCCACTTTTTCACCTGATTGATGGCCAAAAATTCCAGAGATTCACGGTTGTCAAGCGTGGGGACGTCAGGCGAAAAAAGGCCCATCAGTGGTGCTCCTCAGCGGTGAGAGATTATTCAGTATGACTCTATTCCACCGTCACGATTTCTGTGCGAATTGCTGCGATTTCGTGCGATTTCGCGTGAAATTTTCGCGAGATTGATTGTCTGTAGCGTGCTCGAACGCTGTGGTGCTATAAAACATGTGAGGCCCCCGATTCCCGACGGAGGCCCCACCTGCACAAACGGTTCAGGAGCTATAGGAGGCCCGCGCGAGTGCGCTCGTCCGAATCACGTTTGTCAGCTGGTCCCACAGCGGGTGGCGGGGGTCTATGCCACAGTGTGTGGTGCAGAAATCTTCGGGGGACAGGTGGTCCAGCGCCTGGACCATGGTCGACACTTCGGCGTCGGTTTCTGATTCGAACAGCAGCGCCGCTCCGATCGCGGTCAACAGGTGCACCGGTGATTCACCCATTTCGGCGAGGTGAGCTGCGGGTGCGACGAGACGCTCGTGACGCGAGATCTTTCGCAACGGCTGACGTCCGACGCGTTCGACATCGTCATCCAAGTCAGGGTTGCGGAAACGGGCGAGCGTCGCATCGACGTACGCGCGGTGCTCGGCGGGGTCGAAATTGTGCCGAGCGAGCAACACTCGGGTTGTTTCGGCCAGGACGCCGTCGACTGTTGCAGCGACGTCCGGCATAGCCAGTGCCTCGGTGATGGTGCGCGCGCCGGCTCGTTGCCCACAGTACGCGGCGGTTGCGTGTGCCGTGTTTACGGTGAACAACTTGCGTTCAATGAAGGGGGCCAAGGCGGGCACAAAGTGTGCGCCAGGGATTGCGGGCGTGTGCTCGCCCAAGTGTGAGGTCTCGACCGCCCATTCGCAGAATTCCTCCACTACGACGTCGAGACTTGTTGCCGGTTGGACGGGCACAATTCGGTCGACGGCGGTGTTCGCGAACACGGCTCGATCGGCAGCGATGTCGGCAATTTCGGCGATGGCGGCCTTCAGCGTGTCCGTCGCCCCAATCGCGTTCTCGCAGGCCATGACGACGACGGGTCTCGAACTGCTGCGCGCCTCGATGCCCCGTGAAATGAGCGGAGCCAGAAATGGCAAGACCGTGGGCCCCACGCTGGTGGTCACCACATCGGCGTCGGCAATGCGTTGCACGACCTCGTCGGGGTTCGTGCGGGAATTGAGTGCAGAAAAATCCGTGTACCGAGTGGTGTGTGCCGTGGGGCCCGTTTCGATGACCGAATACCCTGAAGCCGACGACAGCTGGGAAATAAGTTCGTCATTGACGTCGACGAAGGTGACGTGGAAACCTGCATCCTGCAGGACAGCGCCAATAAAGCCGCGGCCGATATTGCCGGCCCCAAAGTGCACGGCTTTCATGCTGTGCGCTCGAGCGCGAAAATTTCCTCGATCTGCTCAACAGTGCTGGCCTCGAGCAGAGAGTTCACCGCGTTCATGTTGCTGAAAATCATGGCGACGCTAGCCAGAGCGTCCATGTGCGTGTCATCGCGACCGGCAATGCCGATCACAAATCGCACCTCGTTACCGTCCCAGTCGATGGGCTGGTCGTACCGCACGATGGCCAGGGCAGAGCTAAAGATTTCGTCCTTGGCCTCGTTGGTTCCGTGGGGGATGGCAAGCAGGTTGCCCATGTAAGTAGAAACCGAGGATTCACGCGCAAACATTGCGTCCCGGTACTTCGATGAGACAGCACCAGACTCGATCAGGATGTCGGCAACCTCATTGATTGCCTCATCACGGGTCTGTGCGGTGCCGCTGATGCGAATGTACTCAGAGAACGGAATGCTCACGGTGAATCCTCGGTTTCGTGCTGAACTTACTGGCGCTGCGCTACGAGAAGCGCAACGACCTCGTCATATTTGGGTGTGGCCATGAAGTTATCGACGCTCACGTGTACAGCGTCGGGTGCGGTGTGCTGCGCCCGAGCGGTCAGGTGTGAGTGCGAGATAACGAACGTGGCATCGCTGGTCAGGTTGGCAATTGCCTGGTTTGCGACCGTCACATCGGTGAGGCCGGCAGCCTTGAGCTTGTTACGCAGGATGGTTGCACCCATTGCACTCGAGCCCATTCCCGCGTCGCACGCGAAGATGACGTGTGTGATCAGTTCAGCAGTCATGACTTACTTTCCTTTGTTCGCAGAGCTCTGCTGGACAGCGCCAGCAAAGTCACCGTTTTCGTCGCTTGCGAGGTCACGCGAGCGGGTTGCTCGAATGATAACGCCGGCGATGAGGAACGACACAGTTGCGGACAGTACTACCGACAGGATTACGCCGATGTACGAGTCGCTTGCGGTCTGGATCAGTACAGCAATGATCGAACCGGGCGACGCGGGAGCGCGCAGACCTGCACCGAGCAGCATGTTGGTTGCAACACCGGTTGCACCACCAGCGATGACGGCGAGCAGCAGGGCGGGCTTCATCAGTACGTAGGGGAAGTAGACCTCGTGGATACCACCCAGGAAGTGGATGATGATCGCACCGGGAGCCGAAGCCTTCGACAGGCCAACACCGAACAGCATGAAGGCGAGCAGGATACCGAGGCCGGGGCCGGGGTTTGCTTCGAGCAGGAAGAGGATTGACTTGCCGGTCTCCGACGACTCAGCTGCGCCGAGGGGAGTCAGTACACCGTGGTTGATGGCGTTGTTGAGGAACAGGATCTTTGCGGGTTCAATCACAACGCTGGCGAGGGGCAGGAAGCCAGTGGTAACGAGCCACTCCACTGCCTTGCCGAGGGTGTCGCTGACGGCGGTAACGATGGGGGACATTCCGAGGAATGCGCCCAGTGCCATCAGACCACCGACGATACCTGCCGAGAAGTTGTCGACGAGCATCTCGAAGCCGGCCTTGATCTTGCCAGCCCAGAGTGCGTCAACCTTCTTCATGATCCATGCGGCAGCGGGGCCGACGATCATTGCACCCATGAACTGGGGGATGCTGGTTCCGACGATGACACCCATGGTGGCGATCGATGCGACAACTCCACCGCGTGCACCGTAGACGAGGCGTCCACCAGTGTTGGCGATGAGCAGAGGCAGAAGGTTCACGATCATGGGTCCGACGAGTGCGAGGAAGTTCATTCCGCCTTCCTCGACGGGGGCACCAAGGCCGGGAGTCCATCCGGTGGGGATGAAGAATGCGGTGATCAGACCCCATGCGATGAATGCTGAGATGTTCGGCATGACCATTCCGGAGAGGAATGCACCGAACTTCTGGACGCCAACCCGAAGGCCGCCGTTAGACGATGACGTAGTCGTCATTGACTCGCTCCTATTCTGTGTGTGGTGTGTGAAACCCGGGGGTTTCTGTGTGTTTTTCCTGGCGCGATTTTTCGCGTCAAGCTTGCGTTTCCTGTGTGGTGTGGGAAACGAAGTCTGGTGTGAGTGCCGCGCTGATCGCGGTTGCTGCGTCGGCTGCTCCAAAGGCGCCGTTGACGTGTTCGGGGAGTTCGACGATCGTGATGCCGCCGCTGCGCAGTTCGTCTACGCGGGGTTCGACGGCGATGTGGTGGGCCACGGCGACAATGTCGTTGCCGGTGGGTGTGATGTTCGACAGCGGTGCGGGGACGAATTCGATTCCGGCTTCGGCTCCCATGATGTTTCGCAATGACAGCGCGAGGAACGTGCTTGATGCTCCTGCACCGCACACGATGTACACCGTTGTCATGTCGCCTCCTTGCGGTAACTGTGCCACGCGGATGCCGCAGTTTCGACGGTTTTGTCTGTAAATCTGTTTCCGCAGGGGCGGAAATCCCCGATTTTCCGCGGAATGTTTGTGCCGTGTTCGATACAGTTGCCACAACATGAGTGACAACTACGTACTACTTCTCGAGCTGTTGCGCGGCTCGCGTGATTGGGTCTCGGCGACGAATCTGGCCGAGCGGTTGGGCGTGTCCACTCGGAGTGTGCGGAACTATGTGGCTGCGGCAAAATCGGCGGCCCGACCGTTCGAGATCATCGCGGCATCAGGCCAGGGCTACCGCATCAACAAGGACCAGTATCAGCAATACCTGGCCACTCAGACGGCGGCGCCGGACGAGACACCGTCGTTGCCGCGTGAGCGCGCCCATCACATCATTCGTCGCCTCGTGGAGTCATCCCACGGTGTGCTGTTGTCGGATTTGGCTCGATCGATGCACGTTTCCGATGCGACCGCGGAACTTGATCTGAAACGTGCTCGTGAAATTGCGCTGGAATCGGATCTGCAAATCGACCGAGTCGATGGGCTGTTGACTTTCCGCGGGAACGAGGCGGGACTTCGCAAGGTGCTGTCGAGCCTTATCTATGATTCGCTTCAGAGCGAATTCTTGAATCTCGATGCCATTGCGGCGCGTTTTGATATCCCCGAACTGGTCGCGTTTAAGACGGACCTGATTGGGCGCCTCGACTATCACGGCTACATCATCAACGAATACGGCATCGATTCGGTACTGCTGCATGTGGCTATCGCCGTGGACCGTGTTCGGTTGGGGCAGACGCTGCCCGACTATCGGGGTGCCATCGATCCCGACACGACCTTCGTCGCCGGGTTGGTGAAGGAACTCGCGGGCCGGCATTTCGGACTCGATCTGGGTCAGTGGGAGGAAACCTATCTGGCACGCCAGTTGGTGACTCGTGTGATGAGCGTCGCAAACGACACCACCATGGCGGGTGCACGGGCCGACGCTGCGGACCGTGCGACTCTCGTCAAAATTGTCGACCTGGTCTATGAGGAATACCTCATCGACTTGCGCAACGACGAACTCATCGACCGATTGTCTTTGCACCTGGGTCACCTGGTGAACCGTGCGAAATTTGATGTGTTCAGCCGCAACCCGCTGGCGAAATCCATCAAGACCGCCTATCCGTTGATCTTTGATGTCGCGGTGTTCATGAGTTCGATCATCCAGAAGGAACGCGGAATCGTCGTCGACGAGGACGAAATCTCGTATGTGGCACTGCACATCGGAAGCTATCTGGAACAGCAGGCCCAGCGCGAAAACCGGGTTAGTGCGACAATCGTGTGTCCCTCGTATTACGACCTGCATATCGTGATGCGGGAAAGCATCGAAAAGATTTTGGGCACCGAAATTTCGATCGAGTCGGTCATCACGCGCACCGATGTGCGAATGGACGAGATCGATACCGACATCGTGATTTCGACAATTCCCTTGGCGGCGACGATCGATTCGGTCATCGAGGTCCAGCCCTTCCTATCGGACAACGACATCGATCGGGTGCGCAGTCACGTGTCGCGGATCCGTCAGCAACGCCGCCGTTCCAGTATTCGCGAACGACTGATGACGTATTTCCGCCCCGAACTGTTTTTCCGAAACGTCACCATCGAAACACCCGAGGACATGATTCGCGGTTTGGGTGAGGCCTTGAAGTCGTTGAACGTGGTGGACGACGCCTATATTGATGGGGCAATCGAGCGGGAACGCATGTCGTCGACAGTGTTTGTGGATGGTTTGGCTGTGCCGCACGCCATGTCGATGACGGCCGAAAGGCCGACTATCGCGATCGCAGTGAACGAGAACCCTGCACCCTGGGGCGAACATCGTGTCAACATCGTGGCGTTTATTGCCTTCGCGGCGAGCGGTCGCGACGAATTCCAGACCGTTTTCGAACAGTTTGTGCAGGTCTTTGGGGACCGTGCCCGAATGAACGAGGTCATCAAGGGGTCCACATCGTTCGAGGGGTTCATCGAAAGTCTCGTGCACGTCATCGACGCATAGCCTCCGTAGACTTCAGGCATGGACGCTTCACAGTGGGATGCACGATATTCGGCCTCGGAAACTTCAACGGTGTGGGGTGCACAACCCAACGAGTTTGTGGTCTCGTATTTGTCGGATTTGCGGCCGAACACCATGCTCGATGTGGCGGGCGGCGAGGGGCGTAACGCCATCTGGTTCGCGCGTCGGGGTTGGGCGGTCGAGGTCGTCGATTTTTCGGCTGCGGCACTGGAACGTTTCGACGAATGGGCGGTGCACGAGCGCCTGAAGGATCGTTGCGTCGCAACCTGCGTTGATGTGACGAAACCCTACGATGTGTTGGTCGCGCCCGCCGGTTTGGTCGTCATGGCGTACTTGCAGGTTCCCGAAGATCAGCTGCGCGATGCTGTCCGTGAAGCGGTCGTGCATTTGCGACCTGGTGGAATTTTCTTTGGCGTTTTCCATGAACGCGGGAACATCGCGCACGGGTTTGGTGGGCCTCAGGATCCCGATGTATTGCCGACCGTCGAATCGCTGAACCGCATCGCGGGCGAGCTGGGCTTGACTGTCGATGTTCTGGAAATTCGGGACCGTGCGGTGTCCACCGCCGAGGGCGAGAGGGTCGCTCGCGACGTCGTAATTCGCGCATTCCGTTAACTGCACAGAGTGTGATTAATTCTGGAGATTTCGTCGTAGGCTGAGGAGTACAACAGAAGCACGTGGGGGTTCCCAATGAACACAAACACTTTGATCAAGTTGGCCGTGGCGTGTGTCGTCGTCATGACGGTTTCTGTATCGGGGCTTGCCATCGGGTTGAGCACGGGACTCTTGTCTTTGAAGATCGCGACGGATTGCGTGTCCGCCATCGCTGGTGTGGACGGCACGGATGGTGTCGATGGCACGGACGGTACCGATGGTGCGGACGGAGCTGACGGCGTTGACGGTACGGATGGTACCGATGGGTCAGACGGGTCGTCGGGCACGAACGGTGTCGATGGAACAAACGGCAGTCGAGGACCTGCGGGTGCTGCCGGTACTGATGGCAACGACGGTGCGAACGGTGTGAATGGCACCAACGGCATCAACGGCCTCGACGGGGCAGATGGTGTTGACGGCGTTGACGGTGTCGTCAGTGCTTCGGCGCCGTTGATGTACGACCTCACCGGTCACACCCTCAGCCTCGATCTGGACAATTTCTCTCACCTCGCAGGTCTCGGTTACCTGCAATTCGATGTCACCGCGTCGGCGACAAACGCACCGGGCCGTATGACGTGGAACGCAAATGATGGCACGGTAGACCTGCAGCTGAAGGACGGCCTCGTCACGCTGCAAATCGGTCAAGAGAACGTGCAAATCGTGAAAAACGCGAACGGAAGCACACTTCTCAACGGCCGCGCCGTGCGTGTGAACGGCTCCACGCTCGGTCGCATCACAGTCGAATACGGCGACTACACTTCCGCGTCGTTGACGACATCTGTTGTGGGAATACTGACCGAAGACATTGCGTCGGGTGCCGAAGGGTATGTGACCACCTATGGTTTGGTGCGCGATATTGACACCTCGGCCTGGTCGGCGGGTTCGATCCTTTACCTCGGATCAAACGGCCAGCTGACGACCACCTACCCCACCAACGGCCACGTCGTCGAGTTGGGTTACGTCGTCGTCTCGAACGCTTCCACGGGGTCGGTCTTTGTGAACCCCCGGCAGAGCCTCGACCCCATCATCGGGACAGCCTGTGTGGTGCCCGGTCAGGTCGGTACCGGTATCTATAACTGGCACAACCTGGCCGGTGCGCGCTGGATCATCGTCTGCGACTACTGATGCGAAGTGTGCAAACGGAAGGCCCGGGTGTAAACCCGGGCCTTCCGTTTGCGACATAAACCTGTGGGTTATGTGAGCTCGAACTGTGCGCCATCCAGCTGGCCCTGCTGACGGTACAGGTCCAGCTTGGTGCGGGTGTCCTGAATGTCGAGGTTGCGCATGGTCAGCTGGCCAATGCGGTCCGCGGGACCAAAGGCGGCGTCCTCTGTGCGTTCCATCGACAGCTTCTCGGGGTGGTAGCTGAACGCTTCGCCCTCGGTGTTGACGATCGTGTAGTCGTCACCGCGGCGCAGACGCAGGGTAACGGAGCCGTTTACTGCGGATGCGACCCACTTGGTCAGCGACTCGCGCAACATCAGGGTCTGGGGGTCCAGCCAGCGGCCTTCATATAACAGTCGACCCATGCGGCGGCCCTCGTTGTGGTACGCGGCAACAGTGTCCTCGTTGTGGATTGCCGAAACGAGGCGTTCATATGCGATGTGCAGCAACGCCATGCCCGGTGCTTCGTAAATTCCGCGGCTCTTGGCCTCGATGATGCGGTTCTCGATCTGGTCGGACATGCCGATACCGTGGCGACCACCGACAGTGTTTGCCTCGTACATGAGCCCCACAGCGTCGTCCGAGAAGTCCTTGCCGTTGATGGCGACCGGGCGGCCCTGGCGGAAGGTGATGGTCACATCCTCGGTGGCGATTTCGACGGAGGGGTCCCAGAACTTGACGCCCATGATGGGTTCCACGATCTCGTACGAGGTGTTGAGGAATTCGAGCGACTTGGCTTCGTGGGTGGCGCCCAACATGTTGGCGTCAGTCGAATACGCCTTTTCTTGCGAGGCGCGGTAGGGCAGGTCGCGTGCGGTCAGCCATTCCGACATTTCGTGGCGTCCGCCGAGTTCCTCGACGAAGTCCGCGTCAAGCCACGGCTTGTAGATGCGCAGGTTGGGGTTCGCCAGAAGTCCATAGCGGTAGAAGCGTTCGATGTCGTTGCCCTTGTAGGTGCTGCCGTCGCCCCAGATTTCGACGCCGTCCTCGCGCATGGCACGGACCAGCAGGGTTCCGGTGACCACACGGCCCAGGGGAGTGGTGTTGAAATAGACCTTGCCGCCGGTGCGAATGTGGAATGCGCCACAGGCGATTGCGGCGAACGCTTCCTCGACCAACGAGGCACGGCAGTCGACAAGGCGGCCTGCTTCGGCACCGTACTCGGTGGCGCGGGCGGGAATCGACTCGATGTCGTCCTCGTCGTACTGACCCAGGTCGGCGGTGTAGGCGAAGGGCACAGCACCCTTTTCGCGCATCCACGCAACAGCGACCGAGGTGTCCAAACCACCAGAGAACGCGATACCGACTTTTTCGCCAACGGGCAGAGATGCAAGAACCTTAGACATGCTTCCAGAA
>JBEEON010000101.1:0-8437 GCA_041191625.1 Actinomycetota bacterium
CGATGAACGCTGGCAAGAGGTAGAGGCCCGTGGGCATCAGCAGACGGGTGGGAAGCGCCTCGATGTCGTGATTGACGCGGTGGCGGGTTTCCCTGCGGCGACCGTGGGCTTCGGCGACCAGACTGGGGCCCAGCGGCGAACCGGCCCGCTGCGACTGATCCACCAGCTGTCGAATCGTCACCAGCTCGTCGACGGCATCCCACCGGGCGGCCAGTCGCGGCAGAGCCTCGAGCAGCACGGGCGCCCCGGCACCGGATTTCACGGTGACGGCCGCCAGCTCGGCGAGCATCCCCGTGGTCAGCCGAGGCATTTCCACGGCGTCAATACGGCGGCGCATCTGTCGCCACCCCCACCACAGCAGGCCCGACCCGACGGCGACGACACCCCAACCCAACGGGGACCCCAGATAAAACCCCAGCACATCCAACCCGCTGATACCCGACATCACGACGCCCGCAACGGGCAACCCGACGAGAATTCGCAGCGTCATTCGCGCTCCGAGTGCGGCGGTGTCACGAGCCGCGAGCACATCGGCGATATCGGAATGGGATTCCGCGATACGAGCGAAGGCCAACGCCATCGGCGCACCGATCCGCGCCGAATACAACCACACATCACGCACAACATCCCAGTCACCGTCGGCGACGATCCCCGCGACGGCGTCGTGCACCGTCACCCCCGACGCAATCCGATCCACCACGCTGCGGGCACAGGGCGAATCGAGACCGGACCACACGAGCTGCACGGGGATTCCCGCCTCGAGCCTGTTCGCGAGTTCCCGAAATGGGCTAGATCGGATCGACACGGATCTGTCCGTCCTCGGCACTCAGCGCAGCCAGTCGCACCGTCGTGCCCGCACCGTTGCGCTCACAGTGCGCGACGAGCGGGAACGCTGCGGCCGCCATCACCGCCATCGTGCGCGCGTCCAGTGCGGCGAGCGCCGCCAACCCCAGCAGCCGTGCGGGGAGTTCGGTAAACGACTGCGCGTGCAGGGTGCCAATCCCCGCGTGCCCTGTGGTGAGCGCCGACAGCAGGTCGATGATTTCGGCGCCACGGACCTCGCCGACGACCACCCAGTCGGGCCTCATCCGCAGGGCGGCGCGCACGAGAGGCGCAAGCCCCACGACTCCCGCCCCTTCGGTGTTTCCCTGCGCGGTCTGCAGCGTCACGACGTGGGGGTGTTGTGGCGCGAGTTCCGCGGTGTCTTCGATGACGATGATGCGCCGATTTGCGGGCACTGCCGACAGCATGAGCGAGGCCAGTGTGGTTTTGCCAGCACCGGTGGCCCCGGTGATCAGCACACTGGTGCCCGCCGAGACGATGCCGCGCAATCGCGACTCGATGGGGTCGCCCGTCGGGTCGACGAAGCCGTCCCAACCGACACGGTCGGGCGGGTGAAATCGCAGCGAGAGTGCGGGGCCGGGACTGACCAGGGGCGGCAGCACGGCACTGACGCGCACCCCCGAATCAATCGAACCCTCGCCCAGCGGATGGGCGTCGTCCACAGCGCGCCCGGCCGATGCGAGAAGCATCGAGGCGATATGCCGCACCGTCGCGGACGGCAGCGACATCGAGGCGCGCACCAATCCGTTGCCCGAATCGTGCCACACCGTGCCGTCGGGGTTGACCACAATATCGCGAGTAGCGGGGCGCACCACTGCGGCCAGTGGCCCCATGGCGAAGTGCAGGTTCCGCGGATTCATCACCGTCGAATGGTGGCATCAGCCGGGCGGCCTCGAGTACCCCACCGCGCGCCTTGGGGAAATCTCGCACAAAACTCACCGTGTGAATAGCCGCATCACATCCTGCGGTTTAGACTGACGAATACCCCCTGGGGTTCAACGTATTCACGACACTGATCAAGGACGATAAATGTCGAACACAATTGACAGTCTTCTGCACGAAGACCGCCACTTCTCACCCTCAGCAGAGTTCTCGGCCAACGCCATCGCACAGCCAGAAATCTATGACCGCGCACGCGCCAACCGCCTCGAATTCTGGGCAGAACAGGCACGAGAACTGCACTGGCACACACCGTTCACCGAAATTCTGGACTGGTCCAACGCGCCATTCGCGCGCTGGTTCGGTGACGGAAAACTGAACGTCGCCTACAACTGCCTCGACCGCCACGTACTCGCCGGCAACGGTGACCGCGTCGCGCTGCACTTCGAAGGCGAACCCGGCGACACCCGCACCATCACCTACGCCGAACTCACCGCAGAGGTACAGAAGGCCGCGAACATGTTGGCCAGCCTCGGAGTCGTCCAGGGTGACCGCATCGCCATCTACATGCCCGTGATCCCCGAAACCGTGATCGCCATGCTGGCCTGCGCGCGCCTCGGGGCAATCCACTCGGTCATCTTTGGCGGTTTCAGCGCCGAAAGCCTGCGCCAGCGCATCGACGACGCCGGAGCGAAACTCGTCATCACCGCCGACGGTGGGTACCGCAAGGGCGCGGTATTCCCGCTGAAGCCCGCAGTCGACGAAGCCGTCAACGGCGCCCAAAGCGTGGAACACGTCGTCGTCGTGAAGCGCGGCGGCAACGACGTCACCTGGAACGAGCGCGACATCTGGTGGCACGACGCCATCGCACCGATGGAAGCCGACCACGTGGCCGAAGGTTTCGAATCCGAGAACCCGCTGTTCATCCTCTACACGTCGGGCACCACCGGTAACCCCAAGGGCATCCTGCACACCAGCGGCGGATACCTGACCCAGGCATCGTTCACCCACCGCAACGTGTTTGACCTGCACCCCGAAACCGACGTGTACTGGTGCACCGCCGACGTCGGCTGGATCACCGGCCACTCGTATGTGGCATACGGCCCGTTGGCGAACGGCGCCACCCAGGTGCTGTACGAAGGAACCCCCGACTTCCCCGAACCGGGTCGCTGGTGGGACATCATCGAAAAGTACAAGGTGTCGATTTTCTACACCGCACCGACCGCGATTCGTTCGTTCATGAAGACCGGCCGCGAGATCCCCCAAGCCCGCGACCTGTCGTCGCTGCGCGTGATGGGTTCGGTGGGCGAACCCATCAACCCCGAGGCGTGGATGTGGTACCGCGAAGTCATCGGTGGCAACCGTTGCCCCATCGTGGACACGTGGTGGCAGACCGAAACCGGCGCCATCATGATTTCGGCGCTCCCCGGCGTCACGTCGACGAAGCCCGGCTCGGCTCAGGTCCCGATCCCCGGTATCGCCATTGACGTGGTCACCGAGGATGGCGTACACGTCGGCCCCGAGGCGGGCGGTCTGTTGGTCGTCAACGAACCGTGGCCCTCGATGCTGCGCGGAATCTGGGGCGACCCGGAACGCTACAAGGACACGTATTGGGACAAGTTCGGCGACAAGTATTTCGCTGGCGACGGCGCCCACCTCGACGCCGACGGTGACGTGTGGTTGCTGGGACGCGTCGACGACGTCATGAACGTGTCCGGTCACCGCCTGTCGACCATGGAAATCGAGTCGGCGCTGGTGTCGAACCACCACGTTGCCGAGTCCGCAGTTATTGGTGCCAGTGACGAGACCACCGGTCAGGCTGTGGTGGCGTTCGTGATTTTGAAGCGACGCGCCAAGGAGGAACTGCGCCACGAGGAAGCCGTCAAGGAACTGCGTGCTCACGTGACCAAGGAGATCGGTGCCATCGCACGTCCCCGCGACATTTACATTGTCGAGGAGCTGCCGAAGACCCGTTCGGGCAAAATCATGCGCCGACTGTTGCGTGACATTGCCGAAGGCCGTGACCTCGGTGACACGTCGACGTTGACCGACGTCAACGTGGTCCTGCAAATCGACAAGCAGGTCCCCTAACGCACCAAATGCTGAGTGCCGGAAGCCACAGGCTTCCGGCACTCAGCATTTTCAGCTCTCGCCGAACGGTTCGAGGGTTACGCGAATTCCACGATCAGTTCGAGTTCGACCGGTGCATCCAACGGCAACACGGGGACGCCCACGGCGCTGCGTGCGTGGACGCCGACGGCGTCGAAAATTTCTTTCAGCGTGTTGCTGGCGCCGTTGGCGACAGCAGGCTGGCCGGTGAAGTCGGGCGTCGACGACACAAACACCACCAGCTTCACGACCTTCGTGATGCGGTCCAGCGAACCAATTTCGGCCTTGACTGCGGCGAGCGCGTTGAGCACTGCGGTGCGGGCATAACCTGCGGCGTCTTCGGCGGATACTTCGCCACCGACCTTGCCTGTCGCGGGCAGCACACCCGCGGTGGTCGGCAGCTGGCCCGAGGTGAACACGAGCGAGCCACTCACGGTGGCGGGGACATAGGAGGCGACGGGCTTGGCAACCTCAGGGAGGGTGATGCCCAGTTCTGTCAGTCGAGCGTCAATGCTCATGGTGTAGTCCAATCTGGTTAAGCGGAAAGCGGGCGCTTCATGAAAGCGATCAGGCCACCCTCGGAATTTGCAACAACCTGGACCAGTTCCCAACCCTCGTCACCCCAGTTGTTGAGGATCGCGGTTTCGTTGTGGATAACCAGCGGCGTTGTGGCGTATTCCCAGTTCGTCATAGGGGGCTCCAATCGGATTTTTATACATGACTTGGTAACCTGATTCTATGGTCGAAAACCCTCTCACACGATTTATCGGTAGGTCCAGCTCGTGGCTCGGACTGGGTGTGCTGGGCGGTATCGCCGGAGTCCTCGTCACCGCAATGTTGACCCCCCTGCTGGCGGTCGGCGGAATCACGCTCGCGAACACCATCGGCATCTTTGACGCCCTCCCGGAATACGTCGAGGTGGGCCGTCAGGCACAGAAGAACACCATCTGGGTCCAGAAGACGGAAAACCCTGAAGACGGTTACAAGAAGATCGCCGAGGTGTACTGGCAGAACCGCGAAGAGGTATCCGACGACCAGGTCAGCCAATACCTGAAGGACGCCGCAGTGGCCGGTGAGGACCGCAGGTTCTTCAGCCACAAGGGTGTCGACGTGCAGTCGATTGTGCGCGCCGCTATCGGCAACGTCGCCAGTGGCGGTATTACGTCGGGTGGTTCCACCCTGACCATGCAGCTGGTGAAGAACATTTTCGTTCAACGTGCCGAAGCTCTCACCGACCCCGAGGCGCGCGACGCCGCATACGCCGAAGCCACCGCCTCGAGCCCCACCCGCAAGCTGAAAGAAATGAAGCTGGCCATCGGCCTCGAAAAGCGGTACACAAAGGATGAAATCCTGTTGGCGTACCTGAACATTTCGCCATTCGGTCGTAACACATACGGTGTTCAGTCGGCAGCCCACCTGTACTTCGGCAAGGACGCCGCCGATGTGACGCTGGCCGAAGCCGCCGCCTTGATCGCTATCGTGCAGTACCCCGAATTGCGCAACCTGGGTAACCCCGACAACTATGCCGACAACCAGGCACGACGCGACGTCATCTTGGGCGCCATGCTCGAAGCCGGGTTTGTCACACGGGCGGAATACGACGAGGCTGTCGCCATCCCCGTGGACGACAACTTTGTGTCACTCACTCAGCCCACCAGCGGCTGTATTGCTGCGGACAAGTACACCCGCTACTTCTGTGACTATGTGGTGAAGAGCGTCGGCGACTTCGAGTCGCTGGGTGCCACCGAGGAACAGCGCATCGACAACTGGCGCGTCGGCGGTTACTCGCTGTACACCACCCTGAACTACAAGCTTCAGAAAATCGCACAGACGAACGTGTGGAAGGTCCCCCGTGACGACCCCCGCGCCAACATCGGTAGCGTCTCGGACAGCATCGAGGTGGGCACCGGCCGCGTTTTGACGATGGCCCAGAACACCCTGTTCGATGACAGCGCCGAGGGCGGCGGGGCCGGCTACACGGCCGTGAACTTCTCGACCGACCGCAAGTACGGTGGCTCGAGCGGCTTCAACACCGGTTCGACGTACAAGGTCTTTGCGTTGATCGCCTGGCTGCAGTCCGGTCGAGGCCTCAACGAGGTCGTCGACGCATCCGAGTTCGAAAAGAACCAGGCACTGTACGCCGACAGCTGTGAAGACGGCGGCGGACCCTGGGGCGGCACATGGAAGTTCAAGAACGACTCGGCCGCCAAACCCGCGATCACCGTCATGGAGGCCGTGCGCAGTTCGGTGAACTCGGCGTTCGCGTCGATTGCCGAACAGCTTGACCAGTGTGCGATCCGAGGCGCAGCCGAATCTCTCGGCGTGCACCGTGCCGACGGCGAACCTCTGAAAACTAACCCAGCCGCTGTTCTGGGAACCAACGAGTTGGCCCCCATCACCCTCGCCGCAGCGTGGGCCGGTATCGCCAACAACGGAATTTTCTGTGCCCCCATCGTGCTTGACCACGCCACCACCGGTGACGGCGGCGAAATCGCCGGGCAGGAGCCCCGATGCAACCAGGCCATCGACCCCGAGGTCGCTGCCGCAGCAGCAAAGGCCATGGCCGGCGTAATGAATGGTGGAACCGGTAACGCGTCGAACCCGGGCGGCCAACCCATCATCGGTAAAACCGGTACCGCCGACTCGTCGGTACAGACCTGGATTGTGGTCAGCACCAAGAAGGTCGCCACCGCGACTTGGGTCGGTAACGTCGTCGGCAAGTACCCGATGCGCAGTTACCCCAACGGCGCCAGTTTCCGCCACCAGATCACACGCGCGATCATGGCATCGGCCAACAACATGTACGGCGGCGGCGCATTCACGGAACCCCCGTCGCGTCTGCTCGTCGGTGGCGGCGTCAAGCTTCCCGCACTGCAGGGCCTGACCACCGAGGAAGCCACCGCGCTGCTCGAGGGGCTCGGATTCGAGGTCGAGCTGGCCCGTACCGTGGACAGTGACCTGCCCGAGGGCGCGGTCGTGCGCACCAACCCCGCAGCGGGACTGCTGCTCGCCAAGGGCATGACCATCAAACTGATCGTGTCGCGTGGCAACCAAGCCATCATGCCCAACGTCTCGGATCGCACCATGTCCGAGGCGCAAGCGACGTCAGCCCTGCACGCACTGGGGTTCAACAACCTCAACATTGTCTGCACCCCCAGCGTCAACGGAGCTGCACCCGCATTTGGGACTGTGGTGAGCCAGAGCCCCTCGTCGGGTGTGTCGATGTTCTTCACCCGCCAGGTCACCCTGACCGTCTATCGCGAAACCTGTTAATCGTGTCCGTTCGATCGGTTGCCACCGGTATCGCTGCCGTCGCCGCAGCGGCCATCACCTATGGCGTACTGATCGAACGGAACATGTTTGGTGTGCGCACCGAAACGTGCGATGTGCTGCCCGCCGGCGGTAACCCCCTGACCGTGCTGCACATCAGCGACCTGCACCTGGCGCCATGGCAGCGTCACAAAATCGAATGGGTGCGTTCGCTGGCCAGCACCGGACCCGACCTCGTCGTCGTCACCGGCGACTCGTTGGGCCACCGTGATGCTCTCCCCGCGCTGCGCCAAGCCCTCGCGCCCTTCGCTGGAATCCCCGGAGTGTATGTCCACGGTTCGAACGACTACTTTGGCCCGCACATTCCGAACCCTGCCACCTACCTGTGGCGACCCTCGGAACTGGACGAGTCGCGTGAGGCGCTGGACACCGCTGGGCTCGAAAACCTGTACCACGAACTGGGCTGGGTCGGTGTGAACAATGCAGCGACCCGACTGAACGTCGGCGGAAACCGGTTGCTGCTGGTGGGTACCGACGACCCCCACATCGGACGTGACCGGCTGGACCTCGTCACCGCAGCGGTCGAAGAACAGCTCGAAAACGGTGACCCCATCGACACCGTGATCGGGGTCACGCACGCCCCGTACACGCGCGTGCTCAACACGTTGACCACCCTGGGTGCTGACATCATTTTCGCGGGCCACACCCACGGCGGGCAGTTGTGCATCCCTGGGGTCGGGGCGCTGACCACTAACAGCGATTTACCTGTGTCTTTGGCGCGCGGCTTGGCCGTGTGGAACCACGAAAGCCGCAGCAGCTACCTCAACGTTTCCGCCGGTTTGGGTACATCCATTTACGCACCGATGAGGTTCGCGTGCCCTCCCGAGGCGATCCTGTTGTCCCTCGGTACAGACGATATCGGGTAGTCTGTACCTGAGCCTTCGGGCTTGCGGGGTATGGCGCAGCTTGGTAGCGCGCGTCGTTCGGGACGACGAGGTCGCAGGTTCAAATCCTGTTACCCCGACACACAGACGGCCATCATTGATGGTCGTCTTTTGTGTTGGGTGCAGGAGTTGAACCTGGGGGCAGGTTGGGCCCCGACGCCCGTTACGGACCGCCCGCAGGGCGGGTCGTCGGTGCGTTGGGAAAATCCTGTTACCCCGACGCATAGACGGCCATCTCAGATGGTCGTCTTTTGTGTTGGGCCCGACGGGCCTAGAGGACGATGTGGCCGCCGGCGGTGACGATGTCCCGAATCGCCGCAATGCTGGACTGTGGCGCGACGCCCACGGCGAGACCAGCGATGACGTTGACCGTCAGCCCCTCGCCCAACGCG
>JBEEON010000102.1:0-13433 GCA_041191625.1 Actinomycetota bacterium
GCGCCTCACAACGTGGTGGTCGCATACATTCTCGAAAGGACTACATATGAACAAGGCAACTCGCCTTTTCGTTGCAGGAGCTACCGCTGCTGCTGCTGGTCTCGCATTGACCGGTTGTGCACCTGCTGCACCCGCCGGCGACGGTGAGGTCGTAATCTACGGTGCATACGGTGAGGCTCAGGCCGCAGCGTTCCAGGAGGAGCTCGACGTATGGGGTGCCGAAAACGGCATCAACGTCACCTTCACCTCTCTCGCATCGTTCGACACTGACATCAAGGTCAAGATCGAAGCTGGCGAAGAGCCCGACATCGCTCTCTTCCCCCAGCCCGGTGGACTCATGGGCCAGGCAGAAGCCGGCACCGTTATCCCCCTGAGCGACGTTGCAGGCTACGACCTCGCAGCATCGCAGGCAAGCCTCGTTCCCGGTTGGGACACCCTGGCTGCAAACGAAGACGGCATCTTCGGTCTGCCCGTTTCGGCAAACCTGAAGACCCTCGTCTTCTACAACCCCTCGGCATTCGCTGAGCACGGCTACGCAGTCCCCACCACTGACGCAGAGCTCACCGCTCTGATCGAGCAGATCAAGGCTGACGAGTCGGGTTACCCCTTCTGTGCAGGTATCGAGTCGGGTGGCGCAACTGGTTGGGCATTCACCGACTGGGTAGAGCAGTACGTTCTTGACTACAACGGCGTTGACGTTTACAACCAGTGGATTGCTGGCGACGTAACCTTCGACTCGCCCGAGGTCCAGAAGGCTGTTGACAAGGTTTCCGAGCTTCTCCTCACCGACGGCAACGTCAACGGTGGCGGCAAGTCGATGGCAACCGATGGATTCGGCAACACCGCTCCTCTGTTCGAGACCGGTGGCAAGGCTGCTGGCCAGTGCTTCATGATCCGCCAGGGTTCGTTCATCACCGACTTCTTCCCCGACGCCATCAAGGCTGAGGTCAACGCCGGTGACTACACCCACGCAGACGTCTTCACCCTCCCCGCACCCGAAGGTGCAGAGGCTGGCGTTCTCGGTGGTGGCGACCTCGCAGGTGTCTTCGACGGCCACGCCGACGCAGACGTCGCAAAGGTTCTGAACTTCATCTTCTCGGACAAGGTCGGAACCGTCATGGCTCAGAAGTCGAGCTTCACCTCGCCTCACAAGGGCTTCGACACCTCGCTCTACCCCAACGCTCTGACCCAGAAGATCGGTGAGACCATGGCTAACGCTGCAGTCTTCGGCTTCGACGGTTCGGACCGTATGCCCTCGGAAGTTAACGCCGAGTTCTGGGTAGCAGGCACCGAGTACGTCGCTGGTGCAATTGACTGGGCAACCGCTGCCGGTCGCATCCAGGCAAAGTACTAAATAGCAGTACCAAGTAGCCTCTCGCAGGCCACTTAAATAGAGCTACGGGGGATGTCCATTGGGCATCCCCCGTAGTAACCTAAAGACTCTTACCACCACCGCATCGGAGTAGCCACATGATCGCTGATGTCCTCTTCGGCTTGATGTCCATCGTTTTGGGTATCGCCGCATCGTACGGACTTTACTGGGGACTTGATCGGCTGGTGAATCTCACCCCCGAGCACATCCAAAAGAAGATTCGCGCGCTGGCCTACCTGTTGCCCGCCGCTGTGCTGCTCTCGCTGGTCCTGATTGTTCCGCTGATCCAGACGTTCGTGTACTCGTTCATGAACCAGTCCGGAAAGAAGTGGGTGGGACTGGACAACTACATTGAGTTGTTCACCGACCCCCAGTTCCTCAGCATCCTCTTCAACAACTTCCTGTGGGTGGCAATCGTCCCCGCATTCACCGTGGCTGCGGGTCTGTTGGTCGCAACGCTGACCAACCAGGTCGGCCCCACCCGCGAAAAGATTTTCAAGTCGCTGATCTTCATGCCGATGTCGATTTCGTTCGTTTCGGCCGCCACGATCTGGCAGTTCATCTACATCGACGTTCCCCCGGGACGCCCCGAAATCGGTCTGCTCAACGCAATCGTCCGCGCACTCGGTGGCGAGGCACAGTCGTGGATGTTGATGACCGAATTCCGCCTCAACTCGCTGCTGCTGATGGTCATCATCATCTGGCTGCAGACCGGTTTCTCGATGGTCCTCATCTCGTCGGCCATCAAGGGTGTCCCCGAAGAAACCATCGAAGCCGCACGAGTCGACGGAGCCAACAGCGTCCAGCTGTTCTGGCGCATCGTTCTTCCCCAGATCTGGGGCACGGTCATGTCGGTCTTCGTGACCACACTGATTACTGTGATGAAGATTTTCGACATCGTGCTGGCAATGACCGGTGGTGCTTTTGACACCTCGGTGCTGGGCTTCCAGTTCTACCAGGAGTACTTCCTCAACGCGAACGTTGGCGCCGCCTCGGCAATTGTCACCATCCTGACTCTGCTGATTGTGCCGCTGATGTACATCCAGATTCGTACCGTCCGTCAGCAGGAGAGCCTCCGATGAAAACTTTCTTCCAGCGTCTTCGCGATTTCAAGCTGGGCTCGACCCTGCTGCTGATCCTCCTCGTCGCCATCTGGTCGATCCCCACCATTGGTTTGCTCGTCACCGCGTTCCGTTCCAAGGACTCGGCAGCGAACTCGGGTTGGTGGACCGCCCTCGCTGACCCGCTGGGTCAGGACTGGTCGATCGAGGCGTTCAACACCGTTCTGAGCCGCGACGACATGTTCGGTTCGTTCGTAAACACCGTCGTTGTGGCTGTGCCGTCGACCGTGCTGCCGATTCTGATCGCCGCATTCGCCGCGTATGCGTTCACCTTCATCGAGTTCCGTGGCCGCGAAATCTACTTCGCCGTCGTCGTCGCCCTGATGGTCGTTCCGCTGCAGGCCGCACTGGTCCCCGTCGTCCGCGGTCTGCGTGCGATAAAGGAAACCACCGGCATCAGCCTGATGGGTAACTACCCGGGTGCATGGTTGATGCACGCCGCGTTTGCACTGCCCCTGGCGATCTACATCCTGCGTAACTACATGATGACCCTGCCCATGGCACTCATCGAAGCAGCTCGCATCGACGGTGCATCGTGGTACCAGATCTTCTGGAAGCTCGTCATGCCCATGTCGGTTCCCGCACTGGCCTCGTTCGCTATCTTCCAGTTCCTGTGGGTCTGGAACGACTACCTGATCGCCTTCATCTTCGTCGACTCGAAGCCCGTTATGACGTATCGTCTGCTGCGTCTGCTGGGTCAGTACGGTGACGGTTGGCAGAATGTGGCCGCTGGTTCATTCATCAGCCTCATCGTGCCGTTGATCGTGTTCTTTGCACTGCAGCGATTCTTTGTCCGCGGTCTGACGGCCGGTTCGGTTAAGTAATCTTGTAGTTGTGTCCCCGTCGGCGCAGGCCGCGGGGACACAGTTTTGTCATCAATGAAAGAGGAAGCCATGTCGGAACACACCTTTTTGCGCGGACCCGCCGACTGGTGGCGTCAAGCTGTGGTGTACCAGGTGTACCCCCGCAGTTTCGCCGACGCAAACGGTGACGGTATCGGCGACCTCCGCGGCATCATCAACAAGGTTCCCTACCTGGCAGAACTCGGCGTCGACGCCATCTGGCTGAGCCCCTTCTTCCCCTCGGCACTGGCCGACGGCGGCTACGACGTCGACGACTACCGCAACGTCGACCCTCGTATCGGCACACTCGCCGAGTTCGACGAACTCGTCGACACCCTGCACTCGCGTGGCATGCGCATCTTTATCGATGTCGTCCCCAACCACTCCTCGGATCGCCACGTGTGGTTCCAGGAGGCGCTGGCCGCCGGCCGCGGATCCGCAGCCCGCGAACGCTACATCTTCCGTGAAGGTCGCGGCGAAAACGGCGAAATCCGTCCGTCGGAACTCATCAGCCACTTCGGCCCGACCGCCTGGACTCGCGTCGAAGACGGCCAGTGGTACCTGCACCTGTTCACCAAGGAACAGCCCGACTTCAACTGGGATCACCCCGAGGTTCGGGACGACTTCCTGCACACCTTCAAATTCTGGTCCGACCGTGGTGTCGACGGCTACCGTATTGACGTGGCCCACGCCTTGGTGAAGGACATGACCGACCCGCTTCCGGAACGTGACTCGTACGACGTCAGCGTGATGAAGACGGACGGCACCGACCGCCTGTTCGACCGCGACGAGGTTCACAACATTTACGCTTCGTGGCGTCAACTGTTCAACCAGTACGACCCGCCCCGCGTCGCCGTGGCCGAAGCGTGGGTTCCCGCGAACCGCCGCCCCGCCTATGCATCGACCAACGGACTGGGCCAGGCCTTCAACTTTGACCTGCTCGTCGCCCCGTGGCAGTCACAAAACTTCCGCGACATCATCGACTACAACGTGTCCGAGGCGCACTCGGCCGGATCGTCGACCACCTGGGTGCTGTCGAACCACGACGTTATCCGCCACGTGACCCGTTACGCACTGCCCGACGGTGTCGACGAACACGAATGGCACCGCAGCGGCGGAGTCAACCCTGCTCCCAACCTTGCAGTCGGTGCAGCCCGCGCCCGCGCGGCAACGGCCTTGATTCTGGCTCTGCCTGGATCGACCTACCTGTACCAGGGCGAGGAACTGGGACTGCCCGAACCAATCGTCCCCGATGAGCACATCCAGGACCCGCAGTGGATTCGCACCGACGGCGAACTGAAGTCGCGCGACGGTTGCCGTGTGCCGCTGCCATGGGAAGCCACCGGCCCCTCGTTTGGTTTCGGATCGGGTGAATCTCACCTGCCCCAGCCCGCATGGTTTGCGAACTACGCCGTCGATGTTCAGGCGGAATCGGAATCGTCGAGCCTGAACTTCTACCGCCGTGCTCTGCACGAACGCAAGCGACTTCTGACCGAGGACACCCTCGAGTGGAAGGACAGCCCGCAGGGCGTCATGCACTTTGTGCGACCCAACGGCTGGGCCTGCATCACGAACTTCACCGGTGCTCCATTCACGTTGCCCGAGGGCGATGTGGTGCTGCTGTCGAGCCCGCTCGTCGCAGGAAAGCTGCCCGTCAACGCAACCGCGTGGGTGCTCACCGCGTCATAATTTGACGCGAGATGTAACAAATCTCAAGATTTCGTAGCAGTTCGGAACGCGATGTGCGTTGCGAATGAATGGTCTGTACGTTCGAGGAAACCCGAACACAAGGACCCTCATGGCGCTCACAGAAACTTCCCGCGGAATCGACATCCACGTCGCACCCGCACCCGTTGCTGTGCGCTCTGTGACCAAAACCTTCGGTTCCGGCTCGACCGCCGTTTCGGTGCTCAGCGACATTTCGTTGGATATTGCCGCGGGCGAAATCGTGGTCCTGCTGGGCCCCAGCGGTTGCGGAAAGTCGACCCTGTTGCGCCTGATCGCGGGACTCGAGACGGCCACCACCGGTGTTGTACTGGTCGATGACGCACCGGTCACGGGAATCAACTTGCGCTGCGGTGTGGTGTTCCAGGAACCACGCCTGTTCCCGTGGAAGAGCATCGCCGACAACGTGCTCGTCGGGTCACGAGGCGGTGCCAACCGTGACGCCGCTGCACGCCTGCTCGACGCCGTCGGTCTGACCGGTTTCGAAAAGCACCTTCCACGTCAGGTCTCGGGCGGCATGGCACAGCGCGCCGCACTGGCACGCGGTCTCGCCGGCTCCCCGGGTGTGCTGCTGCTCGATGAGCCATTTGCCGCACTCGACGCGCTCACCCGACTGACCATGCAGGACCTGTTGCTCGATGTCGCAGCGGAAACCGGGTCCACCGTCATCCTCGTCACCCACGACATCGACGAGGCGCTTCACCTCGCCGACCGAATCGTGGTCCTGGGTGAACGAGGAACGGGTATCGCCGAAATTGTGACCGTCGACCACCCGCGACCCCGTGACCGCAGCCACCCCGGCCTCGCCCCCTTGAGGGCGGAACTGTTGGCCCGATTCGGGATCCACCCCTAGAACCCCCAAACCCGCAAACCCCCAAACCCGCACCACACATCACAAAGGAAAATCCCATGTCATTCACCACTCACAAACTGGCGGCCGTAGCCGCTATCGCTGCCGCGAGCCTCGGGCTCAGCGGTTGCGCCGCAGGCGAGGCAGCCCCCGAGGCTCCCGCAGCTGACCAGCTCGAAACTCTCGTGCTCGACTATGCAAACTGGAACCCGCTGAGCCTCGTCATCAAGGACCAGGGCTGGTTGGAAGACGAGCTCGCCGATGAAGGAATCACCGTTGAATGGGTGTTCTCGGAATCCAGCGCAGCGTCGAACGAAAACCTCAATGCTGGCGCCACCCTGATCGGTTCGTCGGCCGGTGCCGCATCGTTCGTCGCCCGAGCCAACGGCCAGGACATTCAGACGGTCGGCGTTTTCTCGCAGCCGAACTGGGCCAGCATTGTTGTCGCCGAGGGCTCCGAGCTCGACTCGGTTGACGACCTCGCCGGCAAGACCGTTGCAGCCGCAATCGGAACCGACCCCTACTTCTTCCTGCTACAGGCATTGGACGAGGCAGGAATCCCCGCAACCGATGTGGAAATCGTGAACCTCGCGCACGCTGACGGCCAGAAGGCTCTCGAAGCGGGCGACGTGGACGCGTGGGCGGGACTCGACCCGCTGACCGCAAACAGCGAGCAGACCGCTGGTTCGCACATCATCTACAGCAACCCTGCATTCAACTCGTGGGGTGTCCTGAACACCACCAGCGCTTTCGCGACGGACCACGCTGATGTGCTCGAGGTTGTCCTCGCTGCCTACCAGAAGGCTCGCACCTGGATTGGGGAAAACCCTGACCAGGCCGTCACTATCCTCGCCACCAACGCCGGATTCTCGGAAGACATCGCCCGCGTCGTGCTGCTCGAACGCACCAACGTCGACGTGTCGATCGTTCCCGGTACAGTACAGCGCGCTGTGCTCGAGACCATCATCCCCGTACTCGTCGAGGTCGGCAAGGTGAAGACCGAAGAGGCCGCACGCTCGGCTCTCGAGACCCTGTACGTCGACTCGGTCGCAAAGCTGGTCGAGTAATCATGAGCACGTTGGACACCGGCACTCGCCGCACCCAGAATTCTTCCGTCGGGTCACTGACCTCGGTCACTCGTACCGTGACGACGGTTGCCCTGGGGCTGCTGGTGCCGGTGTCCATCGTCGCACTGTGGGCATACTTTGCGAGCACGGGCGAGTTTTCGACCAGCCAGTTGCCCAGCCCCGGCGACGTATTGTGGGCTGCCGGTGACCTGGCCAGCCGCGCCGTGCTGTGGGATCACATCGCTATCAGCGCCCAGCGCGTGGCCACCGGTTTCGCTATCGGCGCCGCGATTGGTATCGCTGTCGGTTCGTTGGTGGGCCTGTCGAAAATCGCCGGCGTCATCATTCAGCCCACTATCGGCGCTATCCGTGCCGTGCCGTCACTGGCATGGGTTCCGCTGCTGCTGATTTGGTTGGGAATTTACGAGGCGCCCAAACTGACTCTGATCGCCATTGGCGCGTTTTTCCCCGTTTTCACTACAGTCGCCGCGGGATTCCGTGCGGTCGATCGCAACCTCGTCGAGGTGGGACGGGCTTACGGTTTAACCGGTATTCGACTGGTGACCCAGGTGTTGCTTCCCGCCGCGGCTCCCACCATTTTTTCGGGTATCCGTCTGGGGTTGGCACAGTCGTGGTTGTTCCTGGTTGCTGCCGAACTCATTGCCTCGTCGAAGGGCTTGGGCTTCCTGCTGCTGGACAGCCAGAACTCTGCGCGGACGGATATTCTGTTTTTGGTGATCATCCTGCTCGCCGTGCTGGGCAAGCTGACCGACTTCCTCGTCGGTTTGGTAGAAAAGCGCGTGCTGCGCTGGGTGTAGCTCCCTCGATTGTCGAAAGTTGGTTGTACCGTGACGTTGATTCCCGCACCCGAACTGATTGGTGATGCTTGGTTGTCGACGGGTGGTCGCCGACTCTCGATCGAGGATCTGCGCGGACGATTCGTCCTGTTGGACTTCTGGACGCTGTGCTGTGTGAACTGCCACCACGTATTGGCGGAACTGCGCCCCATCGAGGCCCAATTCCACGACGTGTTGACCGTTGTCGGCGTGCATTCGCCGAAGTTTGAGCACGAGAAGCGCCCCGAAACCGTGGCCAGCGCGATTGAACGCCATGACATTCATCACCCGGTGTTGAACGACCCGAACATGTCCACCTGGCAGGCGTACGGCGTGCGCGCGTGGCCCACCCTGGTGTTGATTGACCCCGAGGGCAACATTGTTGCCACGTATTCGGGCGAGGGTCACGGTCACGCTTTGACCGCGACGTTGGAGCGCCTTGTTCCGGAATACGAGGCGCGCGGAACTTTGGTGCGCGGCGCCGATGTGTATGTCGCCCCCGAACCCGGTGACTCGCCGTTCCGTCAGCCGGGCAAGGTGACGGTCATTCCGGCGCCGTTGCGCGCCGCGTTCAATGATTCCGATCTGTTGGTCAGCAACAGTGGTGGTCATACTTTGGTGGCCGTTTCGTCCGATGCTCTGGATGCGCCGAGGGCGATCCTCGGGTCCGGTGTTCGCGGCCGTGCGGATGGTTTCATCCCTGACGCCGAGTTTGCCGAGCCCTACGGCGTGGTTTTTGTTGACGGTCCCGTCGCGGAACGACTGGGGGTTGACCTGGTCGTGTCCGATACGGCCAACCACCTGCTGCGCGGGATCAACGTCGCCGACGGCACCGTGGTGACATTGGCCGGTACGGGTGCCCAGTGGATGGGGTCGGACCCCACCGAGGGCAACGCGGTCGATGTTCCGCTGTCGACGCCGTGGGATGTGGCCCTGTCGGGTGATGACATTGTCATCGCGATGGCGGGCGATCACCGTATTTGGGCGTTCTCGACCGTTGACCGCACGGTGCGCGTCATTGCGGGTACGACCAACGAGGGACTCGTGGATGCTCCGAACGAGTCGGCGTGGTTTGCGCAGCCTTCCGCTGTGGTGGCTACCACCCAACGCGGTGGCGGCGTGTGGGTCGCCGATTCGGAAACTTCGGCTCTGCGTTTCGTCGGCCGTACCGCCACCGAGACGGTGTCGGGTCACGGACTTTTTGATTTTGGTCACCGCGATGGCACCGCCAGCGAGGCGCTGTTCCAGCACCCCTTGGGCCTGACGGAACTTCCGGATGGGTCTGTGCTGATTGCGGACACGTACAACGGGGCGGTGCGTCGTTTCGACCCCGCCACGAACTCGGTGTCAACTATCGCCCGCGACCTGTCCGAGCCCAGCGATGTGGTCGTGGTGCATGCCAATGGCTCCGCCCACCTTGTCGTTGTCGAGGCGGCCGCTCACCGTTTGACCCGCGTGCCGTTGGATCAGTCCGTTGTCGTCGAGGGCGAGGCCCTGCGTACGGTCAGGCCTGCCCTGCACGTGGCTCCGGGTGCCGCTTCGGTCGAGGTCGTTTTCTCGCCGCCGCCCGGGCAAAAGTATGACGACCGTTATGGCCCGTCGACCGCACTCGTTGTCAGCAGCACTCCCGCCGACCTGATTCTGTCGGGTGCTGGCCGCAGCGTGGAACTGGTGCGTGACATCGTGCTCAACCCCGAGGTCGCCGAAGGTGTTTTGCACATCGCCGCGCGCGGTGCATCGTGTGATTCCGAGGACGCGGGAATCGAGCACGCCACGTGTCACATTCACCAGCAGGATTGGGGCATTCCGGTGCGAATCTCTGAGGGCGGCGAATCGGTGGTGTCGCTGGTGTTGTCCGGCGCGTAACATTTCGTCGCAATCGGGCGGCCGCTTGTCTGCCGGTGTTACCGTGTGACCATCATGAATCACTCGGTCACCTGTTGTTGTTGTTGTCTCTAGTTCTCTGGAACTAGAAATTTCTCGCGCTGTCTGAATACGCGCACCCCACAACAACACACACCGAGTAGTGCCGCAGGAGCGGTACGACACCTGCACCCAGGGATTTTAGATGAACTTTGCGCACCGCCTCTCTGACACCATCGGCAACACCCCGTTGGTTCGTTTGAATTCTGTGACTGACGGTATTTCCGCCACCGTGCTGGCGAAGCTGGAATACATGAACCCCGGTGGTTCCGCCAAGGACCGCATCGCACGACGGATCATCGAAGACGCCGAAAGCACCGGTCGACTTCTGCCGGGCGGCACGATTGTCGAGGCCACGTCGGGGAACACGGGTGCGGGCCTTGCGTTGTTCGCGATTGAGCGCGGGTATCGCATGGTGTTTGTCATGCCCGACAAAATGTCGGTCGACAAGCGGTATGCGCTCGAGGCCCTGGGCGCCGTGGTCGTGATCACGCCGACGAATGTGGAACCCACCGATCCTCGCTCGTACTATTCGGTGGCTGCCCGCCTGGCCGCCGAAATCCCCGGCGCTTTCATGCCCAACCAGTTCGCAAACCCGATGGGCCCCGCCAGCCATTACGCGACGACGGGCCCCGAAATCTGGCAGCAGACGGGCGGTGCGGTCACCCACTTTGTGGCGGGTGTGGGGACGGGCGGCACCATTTCCGGCACCGGTCGCTACCTCGCCGAGGTTTCGGGAGGTGCGGTGACGGTGGTCGGCGCCGACCCTGTGGGCTCCATCTATTCGGGCGGACCCGTGCACGGTTACAAGGTCGAGGGCGTGGGCGAAGATTTCTGGCCCGCCACCTTTGACACCACCGTGCCTGACCGCATTGTGTCGGTCAGCGACCAGGAATCGTTCGATGCGACCCGCAACCTTGCCCGACAGGAAGGCATCCTCGCCGGCGGCTCGTCGGGGATGGCACTGTCGGCTGCTCTGACAGTGGCGCGGGAACTCGATTCCGACGCTGTCGTCGTCGTCCTGCTGCCCGACAGCGGGCGCGGCTACTTGTCCAAAATCTTCAACGACGACTGGATGCGCGACAACGGTTTCACCATTGACCGAGGCGCGGACACCCTGACCTTCGAATCCCACGTCTCCCAGATCACCGCAGAACTTTCGCTCTAACCAAAGGACCCACCATGTATTCGTTCAACACCCGTGCCGTGCACTCCGGTCAGACCCCCGACGAAACCACCGGTGCCGTCATTCCGCCACTGCATTTGTCGTCGACGTTCAAACAGGACGGCGTCGGGGGACTGCGCAACGGATACGAGTATTCGCGCAGCGGTAACCCCACCCGGGACAACCTGCACACCAGCCTCGCGGCGCTAGAAAATGGTGTGCGAGCATTCGCGTTCGCCAGCGGTCTGGCGGCCGAGGACACACTGCTGCGCACCCTGGTGACCGCGGGCGACACCGTGCTGTTGGGTAATGACGCCTACGGCGGGACCTTCCGTCTGATCAACTCGGTGTTCGGGGCGTGGGGTGTGCGCAACGTTGCGGCAAACCTCGGTGATCTGGCCGAAGCCGAGGCGGCCATTTCGTCCCAGAAGCCCGCCGTGGTGTGGATCGAAACTCCCTCGAACCCGGTGCTGCGCATCGTCGACATTGAAGCCGTTGCCGCCATCGCGCACCGACACGGCGCACTCGTCGTCGTCGACAACACGTTCGCGACCCCGGCACTGCAGCAGCCCCTGACCCTGGGCGCCGACGTTGTCGTGCACTCGACCACCAAATACATTGGCGGACACAGTGACGTCGTCGGGGGCGCGCTGGTGGTGTCGGACCCGGCGCTCGCCGACCGCATCGCTTTCCTGCACAACGCTGTCGGTGCCGTCGCTGCACCCTTTGATTCGTACCTGACAATCCGCGGAATCAAGACCCTGGGTCTGCGCATGGAACGCCATTCACACAACGCCCACGCGATTGCCGAACGCCTGAGCTCCCACCCGGGAATCCTCGACGTGCGTTACCCCGGGCTCGACTCACACGAGGGTCACGCCGTTGCCGCACGCCAGATGTCCGCCTTTGGTGGCATGGTGTCGGTGCGTGTGGCTGGTGGCCACGAGGCGGCCCGTGCGGTTGTGGCACGCACAGAGCTCTTTACACTCGCCGAGTCGCTCGGTGGCGTCGAGTCGCTCATCGAACTTCCGTCCGCGATGACCCACGCCTCGGTGGTGGGCACCGACCTTGCTGTGCCCGACGACCTGATTCGCCTGTCCGTGGGCATCGAAAATGTCGATGATCTGCTGCACGACATTGTGTCGGCACTCGATTCCGTCCACCGCTAAACCCCCATCGAAAGGCAGTGCAATGAAGTCCCTTCCCATCCTCGATTTCTCGTTGCTCGACGGAACGGCCGACGATGCCGCCGCATTCCGGTCGCAATTGCGGCAGGTCACCCACGATGTCGGTTTCTTCTATCTGACCGGTCACGGAATCGGGGACGACGAATTTGCGCGGGCGATTGACACAGCTCAGGCGTTTTTTGCCCTCCCGGAATCGGACAAGCTGGCCATCGAGAACACGTACAGCCCCCATTTTCGCGGGTACACCCGGGTGGGTGGAGAGCTGACGCAGGGCAAAGTCGATTGGCGGGAACAGATTGATATCGGTGCGGAACGGCCGGCCATCCCCGTCGAGCCCGAGACGGAGGATTATTGGGCCCTGCAGGGACCGAACCTGTGGCCCGAGGCCTTGCCAGAACTGCGCGAGTTTGCCGAATCCTGGATTGACCGTCTGAACAACATCAGTTTGAGATTGTTGTCGGCGTGGGCCGAATCCTTGGGTGCGCGGCCCGACCATTTCGACCGTGCATTTGCGACGGCGCCGTCGCCGCTGATGAAGATTGTGCGATACCCGGGTAAGGATTCCGATCAACCCGTTCAAGGTGTCGGCGCACACAAGGACTTGGGCGTCTTGACGTTGTTGTACGTCCAGGACGGCAAGGCAGGGTTGCAGGTGGAAAAGGACGGCGAGTGGATTGATGCCCCGCCGCTGCCGGGCGCCTTTGTGGTGAACATCGGCGAGATGCTCGAAATTGCGACAAACGGGTATTTGAAGGCGACGTCACACCGCGTGATTGCCCCCAAGGCGGGCGACGAACGCATCTCTATTCCGTTCTTCTACTGCCCCGCGTTGGATGCGGAAATTCCCAGCATCGAACTGCCCGCCGAATTGGCGGCGGAAAGCAACGGGGTAACCCGGGACCCCAGCAACCCGCTGTATCCCGTGTTTGGGCGCAACTGGTTGAAGAGCCGTGTGCGCGCACACCCGAACGTGGTCGAGGCGCACCACCCGCACCTCGCCATCGCACCGGGCTCAGCCTAGGAGGCAACGGGCTCGGGGGCTCCGGGGGTCCGGAATACGGCTCCTACAATGGTGTTACGCAGGGGGAGCCCGCAAATCGTACAGTCAGGAAAACAGTGTCGTCTGAATCCGTTCACCCCGACCTCACGTCGGCCGCTACAGTCCACCCCGGTCTGACAGCCGACGAATTCAAGCTGGCATTCCGCAATCACCCCGCGGGTGTGGCCTTGATTACCGCTGATGCAGGTGATGGGCCCGTGGCGTTGACCGCGAGCTCGGTGTTTTCGGTCAGTGCAGAGCCACCGGTGTTGGTGTTTTCTCTGTCGGATCGTGCGTCCGCTTCGG
>JBEEON010000103.1:0-6576 GCA_041191625.1 Actinomycetota bacterium
AGGGTGTGCTGCTCGGTGACACCGTTGTGCTCCGCAAGGCGGGCGATGTCATTCCCGAAATTTTGGGACCCGTCGCCGAACTCAGGGACGGATCCGAGCGCGTGTGGGTGATGCCCGAGGGCTGCCCCGAATGCGGCGCGCGCCTCGCTCCCGCCAAGGACGGCGATATCGATCTGCGGTGCCCCAACACCGAACACTGCCCGGCACAGGTGCGCGGTCGAATCGAACACATTGGTTCGCGTGGTGGGCTCGATATCGAAGGACTGGGTGAGGTCAGTGCTGCCGCGTTGACTCAACCCGTGGAACCTGCAATTCCGCCGTTGACGAACGAGGCAGGGCTGTTTGACCTCACGCTGGAGATGTTGTTTGACGTTGTCGTGGAGGTGAAAGATTCCGAGACGGGATTGCCGAAACTCGACGACAAGGGGCTTCCCAAACGCCAGACCCCGTTCCGGTCAAAACGAACCGCAAAGACGGACGCGACGTTGTGGTCCGAGGAAATCGACACCACCTTTGGTGGCGAATTTGTGCCCAGTGCTGACGCCGTCAAACTGATCGCAGAGCTGGAGAAAGCCAAGACCAAGGACCTGTGGCGTTTCCTGGTCTCGTTGAACATCCGCCATGTCGGACCGGTCGCAGCCCGCGCGCTCGCGAGCCATTTCGGGTCGCTCGCGGCGATGGAATCGGCCACTGTCGACGAGCTGGCCGCCGTCGATGGTGTGGGTGCGATCATCGCCACCAGTTTTGTTGAATGGTGTGCTGTCGACTGGCACCGTCATATCGTGGACCGGTGGCGGGCCGCTGGTGTGGCTTTCGAGATTCCGGGACATCCGGGCCCGGGCGCGGAAATTGCCGCGGTGGACGGGCCTTTGTCCGGTATGACCGTGGTGGTTTCGGGCAAAATCGAGGGATTCACCCGGGACGAAGCGGAAGTCGCGGTCCGGCGCATGGGAGGAAAGTCGGTGACGAGCGTGTCGGCCAATACGTCACTGTTGGTGGCGGGGCCCGGTGCTGGTTCGAAGCTGGCGAAAGCCGAGAAGCTCAACGTCCGAGTGATGGAGCCCGCCGAGTTCGCCGAACTCGTGTCAGCACATCTGTAGTGGCGCTAGTTCGACGCAAATTCCAGCCGGACGTCTGGTCCTGTTAGCTGCAGTGTCGAACCGTCACGTGTGATGGTAGTCACGCTTCCCAAATCTTGCAGATACCGGGTTTCAATCTCCATGGCGTTTGCGGGGTCCATGCACGCCATCTCGGTGGAGGCAATCCAGGTGATGCTGAAGTTGTTGCCCCAACCCGACACCGGAGCACTGTACGAATTACACACGGTGCCCTGAATCCCACCGTTGTCGAAAGACAGGGTGATGGGAAGGTCGGCCTCGGCGGGCGAGTATTCTCCCGCGCTGTCCGTCATCCGCGTGAGTACCCAATCTTCCGCGTCCGAGTAGGGCACGCAGCCTGCGAGGGTCGCCGATGCGGCGGTGAGTGCGATGAGGGCGGCGAGTCGTGTGCTCATACCGTCATTGTGCACCCGAGGGAGCCCCCAAGCCGTCATTCGAGTGCTATCGGCAAACTAGAATTGAGGCAACGACAGTACGGAGAAGTATGCCCGAGATCACGGAGGAGACGGTATCGCATCTTGCGAACCTCGCCCGAATCGCTTTGACCCCCGCCGAAATTACGAAAATGACGGGTGAACTCTCGGCAATCGTGCACGCTGTCGAGACGGTCAACCAGGTTGCCACCCCTGATGTTCCCGCCACCTCGCACCCCATCCCGATGGAAAACGTGTGGCGTGATGATGTCATCGCAGACCAGCTGACTGCGGAAGAGGCGCTCACCGGCGCTCCCGATCACGACGGTTCGCGTTTCCGCGTCACCGCAATTCTGGGGGAGGAGCACTGATGGCGGATCTGATTCACCTGTCGGCCGCCGAATTGTCGGCCGCACTGGTTGCCGGCGACGTGTCGAGTGTCGACGTGACCCGGGCGCACCTCGCACAGATCGAGGCCGTAGATGGCGATCTGGGTGCCTTCCTGCACATCAACGACTCTGCACTCACCGTGGCCGAAGAAGTCGATGCCGCACGTGCTGCTGGCGAAAAACTCCACGCCCTCGCGGGTGTGCCCGTGGCGGTCAAGGATGTGCTCTGCACCCTCGATATGCCGTCGACTGCGGGTTCGAAGATGCTCGAAGGCTGGATTCCTCCCTATGACGCAACCCCGGTGCGCAAGCTGCGTGACGCACGCATGGTGTTGCTGGGCAAGACCAACATGGACGAGTTTGCGATGGGTTCATCGACCGAACACTCGGCCTTTGGTGTAACCCGCAACCCGTGGGATCGTGACCGCATCCCCGGCGGTTCGGGTGGTGGCTCGGCCGCTGCCGTGGGCGCATACGAAGCCCCCATCGCGCTGGGAAGTGACACGGGCGGTTCGATTCGTCAGCCCGCATCGGTCACGGGTACCGTCGGAGTCAAGCCCACATACGGTGGAGTTAGCCGCTACGGTGCCATTGCCTTGGCCTCTTCTCTCGACCAGATTGGTCCCGTCTCTCGCACCGTCCTCGACTCGGCCTTGCTGCACGACGTCATCGGTGGGTACGACCACCACGACTCGACGAGCATCAACACTCCGTGGGATTCGTTCGAGGCGGCAGCTCGTCGCGGTGCCGCATCGGGTTCGCTCGCCGGTGTCCGTGTCGGTGTGATTCGCGAGCTCGACAGCGACGGCTTCCAGCCCGGTGTCCGCGAACGTTTCCACGCCACTTTGGAGACCCTGGCCGCTCACGGCGCCGAAATCGTCGATGTCAGCACACCCAATTTTGAGTATGCGGTGTCGGCGTATTACCTGATTCTTCCCGCAGAGGCGTCGAGCAACCTGGCAAAGTTTGACTCGGTGCGATTCGGTTTGCGCGTCAACCCCGCCGGTAACGCCACCGTCGAAGACGTGATGAGCGCGACCCGTGAAGCCGGCTTCGGTGACGAGGTGAAGCGCCGAATCATTCTGGGCACCTACGCCCTGTCGGCCGGATACTATGACGCGTACTACGGTTCGGCACAGAAGGTCCGCACCCTGATTCAGCGCGATTTCGCCGCCGCATTCCAGCAGGCGGATGTGCTGGTCAGCCCCACTGCGCCCACAACTGCGTGGAAACTGGGGGACAAGCTCGATGATCCGCTCGCGATGTGGTTGTCCGACATCACGACGATTCCCGCAAACCTTGCTGGTATCCCCGGCATGAGCCTCCCCATGGGTCTCGCCCGTGAGGACTCGCTCCCGACGGGTCTGCAAATCATGGCACCGGCGCACGCCGATGCCCGACTCTATGAAATTGGCGCCACAATCGAGGCGCTGCTGGACGCCGAGCGTGGAGCATCGTTCCACACTCTGAACCCCATGTTCTCGGCAGGAGGGAACCGCTAATGGCGAAGGACGCTCTGCTGGATTTCGATCGGGCACTGGAAATTTACGAACCCGTCATCGGGCTTGAGGTTCACGTCGAACTGTCGACAGAAACCAAGATGTTCTCGTCGGCGCCGAACGTTTTCGGGGCTGAACCGAACACTGCCATCACCCCCGTGTGCCTGGGTCTTCCGGGAAGCCTCCCGGTCGTCAACAAGCAGGCCGTTCGGTACTCGATCTCGTTGGGTCTGGCCTTGGGATGTGAAATCGCCGAAACATGTCGTTTTGCGCGCAAGAACTATTTCTACCCCGACCTTGCAAAGAACTACCAGATTTCGCAATACGACGAACCGATCGCATTCGACGGTGAACTCGAAATCGAACTCGACAACGGCGACCTCATCACGGTCCCCATTGAGCGCGCACACATGGAAGAAGACGCCGGAAAGCTGACTCACGTCGGTGGCAGCACGGGTCGCATCCAGGGCGCCGAATACTCGCTCGTCGACTACAACCGTGCCGGCGTTCCGCTCGTCGAAATCGTGACCCGCCCAATTTTTGGCACCGAACACCGTGCGGGCGAGGTGGCACGAGCATACGTGGCGACCATCCGTGACATTGTGCGCGCCTTGGGGATCTCGGAGGCCCGCATGGAGCGCGGAAACCTGCGCTGTGACGCAAACGTGTCGCTGCGTCCGCGTGGTGCCGAAAAGCTGGGCACTCGTACCGAGACAAAGAACGTGAACTCATTGCGTTCCATCGAACGAGCGGTTCGATACGAAATTCAGCGTCAAGCCGCGATCCTCGAAAAGGGTGGCTCGATCACCCAAGAAACCCGTCACTGGCATGAGGACACCGGCACGACATCGCCCGGTCGCCCCAAATCCGACGCCGACGATTACCGTTATTTCCCCGAGCCTGACCTGATGCCGATCCGACCGGACCGCGAGCTGGTCGAGGAACTGCGCAACGCACTTCCCGAGCCGCCGGCCGCGCAACGTCGTCGACTGAAGGCGGAATGGGGCTTCAGCGATGTGGACTTCCAGGCGATCGTCAACGCTGGTCTGCTCGTCGAGGTTCGCGAAACGATCGAGGCCGGTGCACCTGCACCCGCTGCCCGCAAGTGGTGGATGGGCGAGGTCAGCCGTATCGCTAATGACCGCGGTGTGGATGCGACCTCGCTGGTCACTGCCGCGCAAATTGCCGACCTGCAGTCCGTAATTGATGAGGGCATTGTGAACGACAAGCTGGCACGTGAGGTGCTCGCTGGTTTGATCGCGGGGGAGGGCGACGCTCGTGCGATTGTCGAATCCCGTGAGCTTGCCGTTGTGTCGGATGACAGTGCGCTGATCGCGGCAATTGACGAAGCACTGTTGGCGCAGCCCGACGTACTGGACAAGATCCGTGAGGGCAAAGTCCAGGCCGCTGGAGCCGTGATTGGCGCCGTCATGAAGGCCATGGGGGGCAAGGCTGATGCCGCCCGTGTCCGTGAACTGGTGGTCGAGCGCGCCGCCGCTGTGTAGTTTCGTTGCGAAATGTGACGCCGCATGACGCTGTGTTGCACTGTTTTTCCTTGTATGACGTCCCCGCTGTACGGCGGGGACGTCGTCGTTTACCGTGAGGTTATGACTACTTCACTCACCGAAATTCTTGATGGTACTGATCGTGCAGAACGCCTCGCGTCTGCTGCCGGCACGTGGAAGGCTCGCGTCGACGAGAACCCTGCCAGCGCCTATTTGACCTACCGCGCCACCGGCATCGGCGTGGGCTCCGTTGCCTCGGAAATCACGGTCGGCAAGCACACGTTCGTTGTGGACGAGCCCGCGGCTTTGGCGGGTGACGATGTGGCGGCCAGCCCCGTCGAGTATGCGCTCGGTGCACTGATTTCGTGCCAGATCGTGGTGTACCGCCTCTATGCTTTCGCGCTGGGAATCCAGGTCGACGACATCAACATCGTGTCGACCGCCCACCTCGACGCACGCAAGCTGTTTGGCTTTGACGAGTCGGTCCGCGCTGGCTTCACCGACGTACACTTTGATGTGACGGTCACGGGACCCGAAACTCAGGAACGTTACGAGGAGCTCCAGGCCGCCGTTGACGCTCACTGCCCCGTACTGGATCTGTTCCAGAACCCGACCCCGGTCACCGCGGCAATTCACAAGGCCTAGCCCGTAACCGAATTGTTTTATGGCGCGTCCTTCGGGGCGCGCCATATGACTTTTGGCTCAATTTGGCACAAATTTGCCGACGGATGCCGTGATGGCTATTAGGATTATGGGTATGAACATCCTTGCGAAAATTGCGTCGTTTGCCCTCTTCATCGGCTCGTTCCCGCTGATGGGCTACGCATTCCAGGTTCCCGGTTGGGAAGCCGTCATCTTCGGTGGTGCCGTGGTCATGTCCTGCGTTGCATGGATGATCCCGCTGTACCTTCTTCCGAAGTACGGCAAGTAAAAACTTTCCATAAAAGTAGGGCCCGTCACCAAGGTGACGGGCCCTACTTTTTATCTCTAAGACTTAGAGACCACGGATGTGTGCAGCCTGGGGTCCCTTGTCGCCCTGAGCGACTTCGAACTCCACGCGCTGGTTTTCGGTGAGCGAACGGAAGCCGTCCGACTCGATCGACGAGTAGTGAGCGAACAGGTCAGCGCCGCCCTCGTCGGGGGTGATGAAGCCGTAGCCCTTTTCGTTGTTGAACCATTTCACGACACCAGTTGCCATGGGGTACTCCTTTGGTAATGCTTGAACCGACCATCGATCCTTGCAGTCGGTGACAATCAGGTTCGGCACGGGCCGGGAGTGACATCCAACTTCTTCTCTGACACTAGCGCACATTTGAGCTTTTGCACCCCGATGCAGTTGTATAGACCGACAAACGTTACAAACCCGTGAGAGTTGGGGTGGCGCTGTTAGTCTTATCAGCGTCCCCGAAAGGTCACTCGTGAAAACTGTTTCGATCGTCATTCCTGCCTATAACGAGGAAGACACCATTCGCACCTGCTTGCTTGCCGCATTGGCGCAGACCGTGCCCGCTCACGAAATTATTGTCGTCAACAACATGTCCACCGATGCCACCGTGGACATCGTGCGAGAACTGCAGGCGGCAAACCCCGATGCACCACTTGTGCTTATCGAGCAGTCTGCCGCCCAGGGAATCACTCCCACGCGTAACGCC